>JBILQY010000187.1:0-5485 GCA_044372955.1 Crocinitomicaceae bacterium
CCACCAATCCAAAACGAAGCATTGAAGTTTCCATCAACGTTAACCGTTTTACTTACTGTTTTCCCAAAAGAGTCATAAGTTGTTTGGTTGGCGAAATCATTATTAGTTAGTGTTGCATTCATACCACTCCAAATATATCTTCCAGAAAGTGCTTGCCAAGAATTGAAATTTGCCCAAAGTGAATGAACATAATTTGGTTTCAAATCTGGATTTCCTTCTTGAATTCTATTTGGGTTACTATTATCTGGAACTGGCTGTAAATCATTAACTGACGGAGGAGAAGAATAGGTTGAGTAATTGATATTTAATCGTTTACTCATACTTGGTTTGTACATATATGAAAATTCAGGTAAGAAATTATTGATGCTTTGGTTAACAATTGCACCTGTTACTAGGTTTTTGTTTTCTATTGCAATATTTCTATAGCCTAAACCACCAGTTATCGTATTTTTTCCTTTTTCAAATATTAATGAAGCTGTTCCTCGATTTTGGAAGCGTTGATTATCAAAGTTATTAGTAAAAAGTGAATCAATTTCTGTGTAGCTTCCCAAACCGCGATTGAATGTTTTTTTATCTTGATTAGAATTTCCCTTTTCAAAAAGGTATTCCACTTTTAACTTCAAAAGCTTATGGATTGGCTCAGTGTAGGTTGCTATTCCATAGTTGGTTATACTTGAGTTTTGGTTTCCTTTTAATTGATCAATGGTGTCGATAGCAACTCCAAATTTGGAATAAGAATATAGATTTCCGTCAGTAGAATTATTACTAAAGTCGAGAATGTATTTTAGTTCTAGCTCTCGTTTTGGCTTTTTGAATTTTCTACGAATCAATGCCTCAGAATTGCTTGACATTCCTTTGGATTCGTTTATGTTTTGAATACTCGTAGATAAATATTCGGAAAATTTCACATCTCTAAAACTACTAGTGTTCAAATTGTCGGTTGTTGCAGCGTCAAATTTGAAATTTGGTTTGATTTCCAAATAAGTCAATGAATCGATGTTTGTTTTGTAACTGAAGTTTAAATTATGTGACTCATTTTTAGAAGAATTCCTTGTTGAATCTTTTGTGTAATAAGAACTATCAGATAAGAAATATTGTGATTGACTACTCGAATATGCATCTAATTTATTGTTGTAATACGAATAATTGAAACCAATTTTTCCTGTTTTCCCAACTTTATCTGAATAGTAGATTCCGGCTTTTAATGTTTGAGGAATACCACTCGTATTTGTTCCTTGTCCTCTATCCCAAAAATTACCTCCACCCTCATTTTCTAAACCAAATTTATTCATATCACCCCAACCAAAATTGGAACGTGGTGTATTTGAGGTAAGCAAGAAAACGGAAATCTTTTGTCTTTGATTGAATTTATTCACAAGCACTTCTCCTTCGTAGAAAGGGGTACTTTGCATTAAGCCAAAGTCACTTGCACCAGAAATTTTACCGAAATATCCTTTCTTTGCATCGTCTTTTAGTTTTAAGTCAAGGACTTGAATTTTTTCATCTTCACCAGCTTTTGCATCTTCGTTTGTTTTTTCATAAACCTGAACAGATTCTACACCTTTTGCTGCAAGGTTTTTTGTTGCTATGGTTGGGTCTGTGCCAAAAAACTCATCGCCATCCACTAAAACTTGACTGATTTCTTTTCCTTGTGATGTAATTTGACCATTCTCATCAATTTTAAGTCCGGGTAATTTCTTTAACAAATCTTCAACAACTGCATTTTGCCCAACTTTAAAAGAATCTGCTACATAAACCAATGTATCACCTCGATAAAAAATGGGGTTTTTATTTGCAAAAATGACAACTTCGTCCAAGTCTTTGGTTTTCATATTCATTTTTATCGAAGGAATATTTATTTCGTTGTTGCCTTCGTTTCCAAAAATGAAATAGGATTTTGGTTCTAGTTCTGGATGTTCAACTATTAAGGTAAAAGTATCCACTTTGAAATTTGTTAGAACAAAATCACCGTCAGCATTGGTTCTCGTATATTTTAATAGTAAAGAATCTTTGATTCTAACTGCTAAAACAGAAACATTAGCTAAAGCTCTTTTTCCAGTTGTATCAACTACGTGACCCGTAACTTTCATATTTTGAGCCGACATATTTGGTAAAAAAGCGAATACAAAAAGGAATAAAATAATTATATATTTAAAACGCATAATTTTTTTTTAAGATTAAAATTAAAGAATGTGATTAACACTATTTTTAAAATAGGTTGAATGGTAATATCTCGGTAAGGACGTTCTTTTTTTTAAAGTAATTTGATGTCCAAAAGTGCTTGATAGGTAAATCCATCCAATTCAGTGACTTCTTCAAACTCTATTTTAAGCGGTCTATTTAGGTAATTACTTTCGTTTGTCTTTAGGGTTTTTAAGATACCAATGTATGAACCAATTACCACTGAAGAGGTATAGTCTTTAGTGCCAACAACCATAAAGATTTTATCGCGAGCTTCATTGAATCCTAAAAAGTTTGTTTGGAATTTTCCTGTTTGATTAATGATTTCTAATGCTTTAGTTGGGTTGTGAACTCTTTTGTTAGCTTCAGAATATGCAGCTTTAGTGATGTCATTTTCACCAGAAGTTTTGCGTTCGGCAGTATAAACGACTTCGTTTTTTGCATTATAGTAAGTTTTTACTTCTCGCACAAAAGAGGTTGTTTGAGTAAATCGTTTAATTGTTTGAACACTTGTAAAGAGTTGACTTCCTTTGAAATAGAAATGGGTTTCAACTTGCCTTCCATCCGTTTCAGTGAGGTAATGTATTAATTTGGAAAATTGATAAGTGGAATCTATTAATGCAGTAACACTTTCTATATTTCCGTCATTGTCAATATAGCTTAGGCTTTTCGCTTCAAATAATTCTTTGTCATTGTCAATTGCTTGAAGTTGACTTTCATACTTTTTTGCTTGAGGATAGGCTGGAATTAATTGATCCAATCTCGTTTTATTCACTGGCTTTTCATTGCTCGGAACTTCATCTTTGCAAGCGGCTAAAACCAATAAAAAACAACAAATAGCAATTAGTAATCGGTTCATGATTTTTTCTTTAGCAAGTGCAAAATTAAGATATCAAGTTGATATGAAGCGGAAATTAATCAATTTGTAACAATTTGCTTCTTGATAAACAGTTCAAAACGGTTGTTTTTGCCTTTCTTTTTAACGGTTTTTCAGTATTGATTTTTTCAGAAAAAAACAAAAAAACACCTCGAAATAGAGCACATTGACTACTTTTGAATCATGGAATTTTCAAAGAGTTTTGTCCGTTTTAATTGGGTAACATTGATATTAATTTACTTAATTGTTGTAGCTGGGAGTTTTGTTCGTATTTCTGGTAGTGGGATGGGTTGTCCAGACTGGCCTAAGTGCTTTGGTCAATGGGTTCCACCCACCGAAGTGACAGAATTGCCACCTGATTACAGGGAAGCATATTTGTTAAAACGTCAAAAAAAGGTAGAGAAATTTTGCAAGTTACTCACCGCTATTGGATTAAAGTCAACAGCGGAACGTATTCAAAATGATCCGACTGTTTATGTGGAAGAGGCATTTAATACGCGAAAAACATGGACGGAATACATCAATCGTTTGGTAGGTTTTTTAGCTGGAAATTTTATGCTTCTTGGGTTCTTTTGGATTTTGCTCAAATACCGTAAACACAAAATTGCGTGGTTGACTTTCATCAATTTGATTTTAATGCTTATTGAAGGATGGTTTGGTTCCATTGTTGTGGCAACGAATTTAGTTCCTTGGACAATAACGATACATTTGTTTTTAGCTTTGGTAATAATTGGATTACAGATTTATGTGATTCGATTAATAAGTCCAGTTCAACAGCGAAATTTACCAATTGATAAAACCATAAGATTGCTCGTTTTTGTGGTTTTTGCCATTACCTTTTATCAAATGTTTTTAGGAACTCAAGTTCGAGAATCTATTGATTTATTGACAAAACAAGGTTTCGGAAGAGAAACTTGGACAGACAAATTAGGTTTACCTTTCTACATTCATAGAAGCTTTTCATGGCTTGTGTTATTGCTCTTAGTATTTATTGCCTGGAAAAATGAACAAACCAAAAAGTATTTGATTCTCCGAACTTCTTTTATTGTGCTGGCATTAGAACTGATTTCTGGTGTACTTTTAGCTTATGCTAATATGCCAGGATTGGTTCAAACTTCCCATTTAATTTTTGCAACTATCTTATTTGGAGTGCTTTGGATGGCAACCTTGCGAATGAAACAAGTAAGCGCATGAAATTATCCCTTTTTTCTGACTTGAAAGTCATAGATCTTTCAACCGTTCTTGCGGGACCATCCGTTGGAACTTTCTTTGCCGAGTTGGGGGCTAAAGTTATAAAGGTGGAAAATTCAAAAATACCAGATGTAACAAGGTCCTGGAAATTACCAAGTGAGGCACAAGACGCTACTGTTTCTGCTTATTTTTCTTCAGTAAATTTTGGAAAAGAGTACATGAGTCTCAACCTTAAAGATAAAGAAGATTACGCTCGTTTTCTTGAACTTATCAAAGATGCTGATATTTTGATTTCCAATTTTAAATTTGGAGATGAAGCAAAAATGAAATTGGAGAATGAAACTTTAAGAGCAATCAATCCAAATTTGATAATAGGTAAAATTTCAGGTTTTGGTTCAGAAAGTGATCGTGTGGCTTATGATTTAATTCTTCAAGCTGAATCTGGATTTATGTCAATGAATGGAACGTCTGAAAGTGGACCAGTTAAAATGCCTGTCGCTTTAATTGATGTTTTGGCAGCGCATCATCTGAAAGAAGGTTTATTGGTGGCCTTATTGGAAAGAAAACAAAATGGATCAATCAAAACGGTCGAAGTCTCCTTGTATGATGCAGCAATTTGTAGTCTGGTAAACCAAGCTTCAAACTATTTAATGGCTGAACATATTCCACAAAGAATAGGAAGTTTACATCCGAATATTGCGCCTTATGGAGAACTCTTTGAAACAAAAGATCAACAATTAATCACTTTTGCCATTGGATCGCCTATTCATTTTGAAAAGTTGTGCAATTTACTAGACTTACAAGAACTTTTGACAGATGTAAGGTTTTCCGGTAACCAACAACGGGTAATCAATCGCGAGTTGCTTTTTAAGTTACTTCAATCAAAAATAAGTTCTTTTTTGGCGAAAGAAATTTTAGATGAAATGCTTAAACAGCATGTGCCAGCAGGAATAGTTAAAAATTTGGCTGCGGTTTTTGAAGCACAAAATGCACAAGAATTGGTGCGCAAAGAACTGATAGATGGTGTTGAAACTAAACGTCTAACCTCAATTGCTTTCAAATGGAAATCATAATAAGAACACCAAAAACAGAACAAGAATGGGTAAATTACTATGACTTGCGCTACCGAATTTTGAGACAACTTTGGAATCAACCAAGGGGAAGTGAACGCAATGACGGTGACGAAACTGGAGTTCATTTTGCCCTTTATGAACAAGGTGTATTAAAAGCTATTGC
>JBILQY010000188.1:0-5484 GCA_044372955.1 Crocinitomicaceae bacterium
ATACGGTCTTTGTGACGAAGTAATAATACCTCAAAAGCTTTCTCATTACCAGCAATATACAATTGAATTAAGCTACAATCGTTCTCGTTTGTTAAAAACATAATTTACAAATTCTGTCGGAAATCAACAATTAAAAGTAAATTTGAACTATAGGCTTTTAGATTTAAATTTCAGCTAAAGTAAGTATTAGAAACCAATCAAGCAAATAAAAGTTAAAAAAATAATGTCGATTCGTGGAAAAATTTTGTTTTTTGGTTGGATAACTTTGCTTGTTTTTCCTATTCCTGGTTTTCTTTTGCGATACATTTTAGATGATGTTTCACTCCTGAATTTTTTGGAACCCGAAAACATTCAAATTCTTCCAATCGGCTATGGATTAGAGTTTGGTTTTGTCTATGGTTTTATAGCTTACCTTTTTATGCAAGCTCCATTTTTTGATGCTGTTCCAATGAAAATTGACAAATTAGTTGGAGAAATGAACCTTAAATTTCACCATGGAATTTTTCTTTCTTTGTGCGCAGGTGTTGGTGAAGAATTTTTATTTCGTGCTGGAATTCAACCGTATCTTGGTTGGCTACTGACATCTATATTCTTTGTCGCACTTCACGGTTATTTAAATCCTTGGAATTGGCGTTTTTCGGTTTACGGATTAATTGTTCTACCTTTTATTTTTATCATTTCACTCGGTTTTGAACATTTTGGGATTTGGTTTGCAATAGCAGCCCATTTTTCTTATGATGCTGTACTGTTTAGCATTATGATAAAAGAAACTAAGGAAGCGTAAGTTTAAATCATTTTGGACATCAATCAAATTAAAAAAAATCAACTAAATACTGATTTGAACTAAATTCAATAGTACTTTTTTAAATCCTATTTTTTTATTCAACTTGAAAAAAAATCTAATCTTCGCGCAATAAAACCCCTTCTTTCAAGGAGCAAGGTGAAATAATAATGCGATTGGCATTCATCTTTTTTAGAACCCATCGCGTTTTTATTGCAGCAATTGGAGCCATTTTTTTTCGAATTGGAATTATAAAATTATTTGTGTCTCGCTCTTCTTGAGAAGTAGTAATTACCCAATCGAGAATTTGTTCAAACTCTTTAAATTCAATTTCTTGTGTGTTAAACCCTTGTGGATATTTCGTTTGATGAACGAGTTCGTAAAATGTTTCAAAACTACCTGAAGCACCTACTAATGTTTGACAATTAACGCGATTAAAAAAGTCATGTTCGTGAGCTTCTAAGTAGCTTTCTACGTTCAAAATATCTTCCGAAGTCATTGGATTTGAAAAGGAAAACAATTGAAAAATTCGAGAAACACCAATGTTCAAAGAGATTAAATCTTTGATTCCTAAAGAATTAGCAGCAATAAATTCGGTACTTCCTCCTCCAATATCCATTATCAAACTAGGTGATTCAAAATCGTAAGTGTATGCAATTCCTTGATAAATCAAATTGGCTTCTTGAATTCCATTGATGACCTCAATCTCAATAGTTGTGGCATCTTTGACAGCTTTTAAGAAAGTAGATTTATTACTTGCATCGCGTATAGCAGAGGTTCCAATTGCTTCAATTTTGGACACTTGAAATTCATCACAACGACTTTTAAATCGTTCCAAACAAGCCACAGCACGACTAATTGCATCTTCAGACAATAATTTATCATTGATGCCACCCATTCCTATTGCAACGCCTTCTTTTTCAGCATGAAGCAATTGAATAGAATTGTTTTTAACCTCAGCTATTGCTAAATTAAAGGTGTTTGTTCCTAAATCAATGACTGCTTTTCGCATTTATTTGGCTTTTAATCCTTGAAGGATATTTTTTAGTCTGGCACGATGTCCAAATTGTAAGATTCCATTTTTATAAATTCTTCCTCCTAACCAAAGGAAAACAACAGTTGAAATCAATAGAATTAATAACGAAAGAAAAACAAAATAATAACTTCCGACCGGTAAACCTTGTGCTAATTTAACCATCATTACAACAGGTGCTGTGAATGGAATAAAACTTGCCCACTTAACGATAGTTGCATCAGGAATAACAATTGCTAAAAAGCCTAAATAAACAGATAAACCAAGCAGTATAACTATTGGAAGCACAAATTGTTGACCGTCACTTTCTGTACCAGAAATTGCACCAATGGTACTAAAAAAAGCACCATAAAAATAGTAAGCAGCAATAAAAAACAATAAGAAATGAATGAACATGAAACCGAAATTGATGCGTTCATAAATCAGTTCAACAAATTGATTATAGCGTTCTGCCGAGTTTGATTCCATAAGTTGTTGCTGTACTTCTGCACTTACTTGAATCCCTTCCCAATTGCTTGGATCGAACATGTCAGGGAAAATATATTGACGAAAAACAATTAAACCAATTGCGATAAGAAAAGTCCAAACGAAAATTTGAATTAAAGCCGCTAAACCAATGCCTGTAATTTTTCCTAACATTAATTGATAAGGCTTAACAGAAGCTAAAATCACCTCTACAATTCGATTACTTTTTTCTTTTGACGTACTTCTTAAAATTGTCATTCCAAAAAGCAAAACGAAAAGCACTATTAAAAAACCAAAAACTAAACCGACATAACCTTCTAAGTCTGAAGCTTCATTTTTTGGGTCATATACATTTCGAAAATCAACATTTAAAGGCTGTTTAATTTGACGAAACTGATCTACTGAAAGATTCGTGAAATTTTCAATCATCACCTCCTCTACCCTTCTTTCAAGTTGAAATTTAAGTTGCATTTTAACATCTGATGAAGGATTTTCACGGTAAAAAACAAACGACTTTTTATTCATTAAAACCTTCTCATTTACCTCAATTAATGCATCGAATTTCTGATAATCCTTTCCATCTCTAAATTCTTCAATTTCCAAATAATCACCGATAAAATAATAATTAATTGTCTTTCCTTCGGCTGCTACAATTCTTGAATCCATCAAACCAACAGGGTCTGCGATTAATACTTTCAACGATTTTTTCCCTTCATCACCCGATTTGAATAAGAAGAATAATAAAACCAAGAAAAATAAAGGTCCCAAAATCATCATCCAAAGGAAAGTTGCATTTGAAAAACGTTCTTTTAATTCGCGAAGTGCTATCAACCAACTATTACGCATTTTGTGCCTCCTTTCCACTGATTAAGTGCATAAATACTTCTTGCATTGTTGGAATTCTTTCTTCAACTGCTTCTATTTTAATTTGTCCCATTAATGCATTTAGTAAGTCATTAATTTGATTTTTTCCACGCATTTTAACCACAGCCAGAAAGCGATTATCCCCTAATTCCTTTTTATCAATTAATTCAAAATCAGTCCAAAGTGCGTTCGCAAATGCAATCATATTACCACTAAAACGAATTGTAAATTCACCACTTTTTTGGGCATCTCTTAAATTCCAAACACTATCTTCAGCCAACTTTTTAGAGTGATGAATTAAAGCTGCACGGTCACAAATTTCTTCAACACTCCGCATATTGTGTGTAGAAAGAATAATAGTTTTTCCTTGTGTTTTTAATTCTTTCAATTCATTCAAAATCAATTCTACATTCAACGGATCGAAACCACTTAACGGTTCATCCAAAATCAGTAAATCAGGTTCATGAACAAGCGCGGCAATGAATTGAACTTTTTGTGCCATTCCTTTTGAAAGCTCTTCGATTCGTTTTTGGGACCAATCTACAATTGCTAATTTCTCCAACCAAAAATTCGCATTTTTTCGAGCATTGTCTTTTGATAAACCGCGTAATTGAGCTAGAAAAACGAGTTGTTCTAAAACTCCCATCGTTTTATAAAGTCCACGTTCTTCGGGCAAGTAACCAATCGCCCGTAAATGTTCGGCATTCATAAGTTTACCATCAAAACGCAAGGTTCCTTTATCAGCTTCAATAATTTGATTGATGATTCGGATTAGCGTCGTTTTTCCAGCGCCATTTGGACCAAGTAAACCGTAAATTTCGCCTTTTTCCACTTTGAGTGAAACAGCATCTAAAGCCAATTTTCGATTGAAAGACTTTGAGACTTCAATGATTTCTAACATAGTGTAAAGCTAAAAAAAATTGAGTTCCTAAATTTGATTCCGATTTAAAATCAATCCCAAGCTTCTGGATTTTCATTTTTAGCGAGTAATTTCTGCCAATCGTAATCGCCATTTTTAAATAAGTCAACATCAGAATCACTCAATATTGCTTGGTATTCGCTTTCAGAAATGGAGTAACGTTCAACTTCTTCGCCTGTGTAAACTTCGATTGCTTCCAAGAATGGAATTTCCTCTTTACTACAAAAAGACATTGCTTGACCTTTGTTATTTCCGCGTCCTGTTCTTCCACAACGGTGAACATAATTCTCCGGATTTTCAGGTAAATCGTAGTTTACAACATAATCCATGTTTGGAATATCAATTCCTCGACAAGCTACATCCGTTGTGATTAACACTTTATTTTCCGCATTTCTAAAACGATCTAAAATTGCAAATCGCTCTTGTTGTTCAATTCCGCCGTGCAGCGCTTCAGACTTTATATCAACACGCTCCATAGCAGCGACTACTCGTTCTGCTCTTACTTTGGTGCGGACAAAAACAATAAATTTATACTCAGGGTATTCTTTTAACAGGTTTTCAAGAAAAAAGCGTTTATCATCCATTTCAACCAAACAAACAGCATGATCCACATTTTTAGAAACAGGATTTTGTGGTGAAATTTGAATTCGAATTGCATCACGCACTACATCATAAGCAAGCGATTTAATCTTTTTTGAAATTGTAGCTGTGAAAAATAACGTTTGTCTTTGCTTTGGAATTTTGCGAATAACATCTTGAATATCTTTATTAAAACCCAAATCCAACATCAAGTCTGCTTCGTCCAAAACGAACATTTCTAGCTGTGAAATATCTACAAAGCCTTGCGAAATAAGGTCAAACATTCGGCCTGGCGTTGCAACCAAAACGTCTAAACCATCCTTTAATGATTTAATTTGTTTGTCTTGTTCTACTCCACCGTATAATCCAAGTACTCTTAGATGTGTTTGTGCTCCAATTTCCTCTACAACTTGAGCTATTTGTTTACACAATTCACGCGTTGGAACCAAAATTAAAGCACGAATACCTGCATATTTCCCACGAGGTTTCACCAATAAACGATTCAACATCGGAATCACAAAAGCGGCAGTTTTTCCCGTACCAGTCTGTGCAACTGCCATCACGTCTTCACCATCTAAAATGTGTTTAATTGCACGAAACTGAATATCTGTTGGGCGATTAAAACCCATAATATCAAGTTGTTTGACTATGGATTGGGAAAGGTTGTAATCTTTAAATTTCATGGAATTTCACTGCTTTTGGAAAGAAAGATTATTAGCAATCGATCCGAATAAACACAAAGATAATCATTTAATCTTGTCTATTTTTAATACGAAAATCCTAAAAACAAAAAAAGTCAACAAATATTGCTATTCATTGACTTTCTCAAACCATTCAAAGCCG
>JBILQY010000011.1:0-19876 GCA_044372955.1 Crocinitomicaceae bacterium
GAACTATCGGTTCAAGTTTAGCAGCAATTAAAGAAGAGAAAACACCCCTCGAATTACAGATTGCCAACTTTGTGAAGAAAATGGCAATTGCTGGACTTATCGTTTTTATCCTAGTTTGGGTCATCAATTATTTTCATTCCAAAGATATTCTTACGAGTTTATTGCAATCGTTAACCTTGGCAATGAGTATTTTACCTGAAGAAATCCCTGTTGCTTTTACCACATTTATGGCTTTAGGAGCTTGGCGTTTGATGAAAAAAGGGATTATTGTAAAACAAATGAAAACGGTTGAAACACTCGGAAGCGCAACAGTTATTTGCATCGATAAAACGGGGACAATTACCTCCAATAAAATGAGTGTTGCCAAGCTTTTTGTACTAGAAAGCAATAAGATAATAGAAGCAAAAGACGAAGTATATGCGATTGAAAAAGAAGTTATTGCTTTGGCAATGTGGGCAAGTGAAATTGTTCCTTTTGATGCTATGGAACTTGCAATTCATCATATTTATAAAAAAAAAGTTAACGTTGATGAGCGCGCCAATTTCAAAATGATACACGAATATGCGTTAAGTGGAAAACCGCCAATGATGACACATATTTTTGAAGATAAATCAGGAAAAAGAATCATTGCCGCAAAAGGTGCTCCAGAAGCTTTTTTAGAAATCGTGAAACTTTCTGGCGCTGAATTAAAACAAATTAAAGAAGCAATTCAACATTTAGCAAAAGATGGATACCGTTTATTAGGAGTTGGAAAAGCTACATTTGAAGGCGATAATTTCCCTAAAAGACAGCAAGATTTGAAATTTGAACTTAAAGGAATCATTGCTTTTTACGACCCACCAAAAGATAATATTGCAGCAGTAATCAAAGAATTTTATAAAGCTGGAATAAAGGTTAAAATTATCACAGGAGACAGCGCTCCAACTACCATTGCTATTGCTAAACAAATTGGTTTTAAAGATGCTGACCATCAAATTTCAGGCGATGAATTAATGAAACTAGGCGATGATGAGTTGAGAAAAGTTGTGGACACCACTCACCTATTTACCCGAATGTTTCCAGAGGCTAAATTAAGGATCATAAACGCTTTAAAAGCTAACGACGAAATAGTTGCAATGACTGGTGATGGAGTGAATGATGGACCAGCCTTGAAAGCAGCGCATATCGGAATTGCAATGGGCAAAAAGGGTTCCGAAATAGCAAAACAAGCGGCATCCTTGATATTACTAAATGACGATTTATCGAAAATGGTAATCGCAATTGCAATGGGAAGAAAGATTTACGCCAATCTCAAAAAAGCCATTCAATACATCATTTCAATACATATTCCTATTTTATTAATCGTATTCATTCCATTGGCATTGGGTTGGGTTTATCCGACAATTTTTTCACCCATTCATATTATTTTTCTAGAAATAATTATGGGACCAACGTGTTCTATTATCTACGAAAATGAACCAATGGAGAAAAATACAATGTCTCAAGCACCAAAAGCCCTAACGACCACTTTTTTCAATTGGAAAGAATTGTCTATGAGTATTTTACAAGGTTTAATCATTGCCATAGGAACGTTATTTGTTTACCAATATGCTATTCATTACAGTCACTCAGAAGCAACTACACGAACAATGGTTTTCACCACTTTGATTGCATCGAATTTATTTTTAACCTTGATAAATCGCTCGTTTTACGAATCAATTTTCACAACAATTCGTTATAAAAACAATCTTGTTTTGTACATAATTACGATTACAATTATTTGTGTTTCCCTTCTTTTATTTGTTAAACCAATAAATGCGTTTTTTGAGTTTGAATTATTGAAGGTTAGTGAACTTATCTTATCCATTGGAATTGGTTTCATCAGTGTTGTTTGGTTCGAAATTGTGAAATGGTTCAAACGTAAAAGAGCATAAAAAACATAGACATAGTCTAAAAAAAAATATTTTTCAAATGATTCTCATCTAAACTGTTGATAAAACTTTTGTTAAGGAATTGATTTTTATTTGCTTTATATCAAATAAAGAATACTTTTGCCGAAAAATAGAACAGTTAAAATTATAAAATATGTATTGGACATTAGAATTAGCATCGTATTTAGAAGACGCACCTTGGCCAGCAACAAAAGAGGAATTAATTGACTTTGCAATCAGAACTGGTGCACCTTTAGAAGTTGTTGAAAATTTACAAGATTTGGAAGACGAAGGAGACATGTATGAAAGCATCGAAGAAATTTGGCCAGATTACCCGTCACGAGAGGATTTCCTTTTCAACGAAGACGAATATTAAACACTTTTTTTTGCCTCTTAATCGCATAAAAAGAACGTTAAACACAAATTGAAAAAAAAAGTTAAAAACAGCATCGATTTCTGCTAATAAATGCACTACTTTTGTGTAAATAACTGCAAGAATTCATGAAGTTTTACTTTTCTGTTCAAGAGATAACTTTCTTTCATAGCCGTTATTTGACGCGACATTTTTTAAATCATCCCAAGAGCATTTCTTCGGATGATTTTTTGTTTTATAGACTTTTTTTAGAGTGAAAAGTGAAGAACGAAAAGTGAAAAGTTATTCACTAATTGTTCAGTTTACTTTTATTATCTCGAAAGTTTTCGGGACTAAATTTTACTTTTATCCCAATAGCAATCAAGACTTAATTCTTCACTTTTAACTCTTAACTCTTAACTTTTAACTTTCAACTATCAACTATCATAAATCAATCATCAATTAATCCCCCAATGAATGGAAACTTTAACGCAAATTCATCAAATTAAAAAAACTACTCGTAGCCAACCGAGGTGAAATCGCAATCCGTGTATTTCGTGCCGCCTCAGAGCTAAAAGTAAAAACCGTAGCGATTTATACCTACGAGGATCGCTATTCTTTGCATCGTTACAAAGCCGATCAAAGTTTTCAAATTGGCGATGAGTCCGAACCTTTGAAACCGTATTTGGACATCGAAGAAATTATTAGAGTAGCAAAACACAACGAAGTGGATGCTATTCACCCTGGTTACGGTTTCTTGTCTGAAAATGTACAATTCGCAACACGTTGTCGTGAAGAAGGTATCATTTTCGTTGGACCGACGCCAGAAGCGATGTCACAATTAGGTGATAAAGTGGCTGTCAAAGTTGTTGCACAAGCAGTTGATGTTCCGTTGATTCCAGATAGTAAAATCAAACTTACGAAAGTTGAAGAAGCTGTTTCTGAAGCAAAACGCATTGGATTTCCAGTGATGTTAAAAGCTGCCTCTGGTGGCGGTGGTCGTGGAATGCGCGTTGTTCGTGAAGAATCTGAAATTGCAGGTTCATTCCTCGATGCTAAAAATGAAGCCTTAAAAGCGTTTGGTGACGATACCATTTTTATTGAAAAATTCATCGAAAATCCTAAACACATTGAAGTTCAGATTTTGGGGGATAACTACGGAAACATTGTTCACCTTTTTGAGCGCGATTGCTCAGTTCAACGTCGTTTTCAGAAAGTAATTGAAATTGCTCCTTCGATTTTAAAACAAGAAACAAAAGATAAACTCTACGAATACGCTACTCGTATTGCCAAACACGTTCATTACAGCAATGCTGGAACAGTTGAATTTTTAGTGGACAAAGAAGAGAACGTTTATTTCATTGAAGTAAATCCAAGAATTCAAGTCGAACATACAATCACAGAAGAAATTACAGGAATTGACTTGGTTACAAGTATGATTATGAATAACAAATGATTGTTTCATTAAATTTGTTCATTCTTAAATGGTTAAATAATGATTGTTACGAAGTGAAAATAATAGATTATCATTAAATCATAATTATGCAAAAACTAAACAACATCCATCCTGGTGAAATACTAACAGAAGAATTTTTGATTCCTATGGAAATTAGTGTTTATCGTTTAGCTAAAGAAACGTTTATTCCTCAGACACGCATCTCAGAAATCATCAAGGGTAAGAGACGAATCACTGCTGATACAGCCTTGCGCTTTTCAAAGTTTTTCGGAACGAGTGCAAAATTTTGGCTTGGTCTTCAAGATGATTATGATTTAGAAGAAGAAAGAAATCTGAAAAGTGAAGTATTCAATAATATCAAGCCTATTGGTGGTTTCGCGGCTTAAAAAACTCTTTTTTTATTTTTAATTACAGCAAAAAAGGATAACAAATTTCACAATACAATAAATAATTATACTGCTGATAAACAACCACTTCCCTCCTACTCCAACACATAATTCCCATCTTTATCGTATTTGTAAGCAGTATAATTAACTGCCTTAACAATTTTACCGTTTTCGTCAATAAGACCGAATTTACCGTTTTTTTCCACTAATGCTACATTATTACGATAGCCGTGAACCTTGTCAAATTGCGCCGAAATCAAGAGTTTTCCTTTGGAGCTTACTACACCGTATTTTTTATCCTTGACATAAAAAGACAAACCATTAACCTGTGGCATTAACTTACCAAAATTATGCTCGTAAGTTGCACCCGATTTATAGTCAAAAATGAAAAATTCATTGTTTTCAGTACCGTAATGAATGAGTGAATCGTACCAGACTAAATAAGTATAATTCGGTTCGAGAATCACTTTACCAGACTGACCCAGCAATCCGAGCTTTCCATTGCTAGTTACCTCTATGAAATTTCTATGCAATTGGCCAAAACTGTCATAAATGATTGGACATAAAAGTTCACCCGAACGATTGATTAAACCCCATTTGTTGTCTTTCCTTAGGGTTGTAATTTTATTGTAAAAGGTGCCAATTTCCCAATACACAGCTGGTAATAGCACTTTTCCTGTTGAATCTATTAAACCTGAACACTGCATTTTTCCGTTGGGCACTTCAACATATTGGGTAAAAACAATGAAATTATCGCGTCGGTAATTAATCGTTAGCGCTTCCAAATCAAAAGGTACGATGAATTTTCCCTCTAGATTCAAAAGTCCATTGCGTTTATGTGCGTCTTGCACTTTAAACCCGTGTTCAAAGGGAATTATAGAGCTAAAAATTGCTGGAGTCACTTCTTCGAGTTGTCGTGAAAGTAGTCCTTGATAAATAGTATCATTTCTTTTTGAGTTGTAAATCATTAAATCACTGTAACTCGCATCAGAAATTGATAGGTAAGTTTTGGATTGGAGTGAATTTCCGAAACGATCAATGAAAGAAATAGCACCACTATTTAGCTTTGCATATCGATTTTTACTAATACGTTTCAAAGGAATATCACTTCCAGCAAAGGTTAATTGAAAGGTACTATCATAAATAGCAAACCTTTTGAGATCATTTTCATCCTTTTGGTCGCTACTTTCACTTTTAACAGTAATAGTCAGTGGACGATAAACCAAACGAGAATAACGCTCAACTAAATACTCTTCATCAGTATAATCAACGCTAACGTGATTCATTGGAATAGCTATTTTTCCAAGCGTGTCTAAAACCCCAAAAAGTACTATACCCCTTTCAGGCATTTCTGATTGTTTCTGTGGAACAAAGACTCGAGAAATCAAATAGCCGTAACCACAATTATCTTTTAATGTCTGCTGAAACGAAAAATGTCCTTGATTTTTGATAGAATTTAAACGTTGCTTGTGGGTAATTATTTGGCAAGAATCGTGAGCACTCAAATTCAATTGTTTCACATCCACAACACCATAATTAGCAATAATTTCTCCGTTAAGATTTCGTACTAAATAACCGTTCATTCGGTTGAACATCATTGCGTCGTGATAAGAAGAGCCACCTCGAGGATACATTGCATCATGCATTGCACCTTGTTCTAAAGATTGTGTATAGTAATCTATTTCAATAACTTGCACGCTATCGTAGAAAGGAAAATAATAAATGGGCAAAGTAATAGCTTCGAAATTGAACGGATTGGATTTAGGTTGAAATTCTTGAGCAACAGCACAAAAAGACACTAAAAAAAAGCAAAGAAATGTTTTCATTTAACTCAATACATTCAATTGGAGGATTGGTTCAAAAGTAGTGATTGACATACACAAACTAGGAGCAAAATGTTTGTTCCAAAAATCAATTTGTTTCAAAACTCAATAATTCTATCCAGCTTTTTTGGAAGATTTGTATATTTAGTGGTGCTAATCACAATTTTAAACTTTTGTTTATGGCTCGGAATTAAAACTTCTGAAGAGAAATTCAAAGAAATAATTGAAGAACTAATTCAGCATATAAAATAAACTACTTAGTAAATCTAATTTATGAAATTACTAACTACAATCTTCGCAACGATTTTACTTCTATCGTGTACCAATCAAAACGCAAAAAATATAAGTCCAACGGAAAACGAAAAACTCATTAAACAATATTTTGAATACTTCAATAAGCACGATTGGAAAAAAATGTCAGAAATGTACGTTCCTGTTTCCGATTTCAAAGACCCTTCTTTAGGACAAGGAATTGTAAAACAATCTAGAAAACAAATCCTTGAAAAATATTCGGCTCTAAATGAATTGTTTCCCGATTTGAAAGATAAAGTTATTTCTATTTACCCATCTGGCGACCAAAACGTAATCGTTGAATTTATCTCTTCAGGAACTGCACCTGATGGTTCAAAATTTCAACTTCCAATCTGTACTATCTTCACAATTGAAAATGGAAAAATCACCAAAGACTTTACTTATTACGACAATTTTGAAGAGTAAGTTGATAATTGAAACCGAAATATTCAAGAAGCAATAAATAAAGTAACTGATTTTGATTTCTTCGTTCATTTTAAATTCAAAACAATTTTATGAAATACCTTTTTACCACAATCTTTATTGTCAGTTTCTTAGTTAGTTGCCAACATCAAAACGATAAAGGAAAAATCTATTCACTTGAAACAATTCAAACTAACGCTTTGGAACAATTTTCTTATGGAGAAGAACGTATAATGGAAATTGAAGAAATGTTGAAGGAAAGAGAAGGTTCAAAAGAATTCTACACAATAAAAAAACAAATCCACAACTCACTTTTAAAAATTGACAGTTTGTCGGGAATTACAATCTCGGAATTTGGAAAAATGAAAATGGGGATGTTTAAATCCTTTGGAGAAAATCTAGCTATTAAAAATGAAAAATCAATTATTAGTTATGATTATCAAAAAGAGAAAGCATCACGTCCAATAAGTTACTTTTTTTCAAAAGTGAAGTACGTTGGTGAAAGTCAATTATTTAATGAAACAAATAGAGAACTTATAATTAAGTTGATAAAAAAATATCGCTTTGAAATATGTGAGGAAATAATTGAATCGAATAAGCTTGTTGAAAGGAACTCTAAACCTTATTTCTTCGTTGACCCACAAATTAATGAGTTCAAAGATGAGATAGATTTCACAAAACAATTTGAAAGAAAAATAAAAAAATCGAGCATTTCTTTTGATGATATTCAGACCATTCAAAGAATATACAGAATACTATCAAAATCAGATTCTGAATGGAAAATGATTTTAAATGAAGGCGATTCTTGGATTGACGATTTAGGTGTTTTACTTTCAATTGAAAATGACATTTTAAAAATTCGATCAATGGCATTAACATTAATTCGGATAAGAATAGGTTGTGGTGGAAATTATAGTTTCACACATATTTTACCTATTATTAATGGACCAAGCGCCGCAATTTCAGGAGACACAGTTGAACTTCAAGTATTAATGGCTGTTCATGATGCATATAAAAATCCAACTTTTGAAATTTTAAATGGAGGGAAATTAGAAAAGGTCGAAAAAGGAATTGGTTATGTGAAAGCGGTTATACCAAAATCAAAGAATATTGAAATAAAGGGAACAATTACGATTAAAAACAGATCAGGTATTCCGCACACTGAGAATTGGAACCATAAAATCAGAATTCTTTCTAAAAAACAATAAGTAAAAATTTAAACTAAATAAATTTCAATCGAAACAAGTTAGAAAATTTAAAAACGCAACTTAACAAGTGGAAAATTATAAAAGCGAACAAATCATTGGACAATTGGAAAAAAGAAAAGGTGGCTATTTCTATCTAAAAGTTGATGCTGAAATTGTAAGCCAATTTGAGAACAAACGAAAAACAAGATTTATTTGCAAATTGGACAATAAAATTTCCTTTCAATGCGGATTAAACCATCTTGGAGACGGCAACTTCTTCATTATCATTTTAACCAAAAATCTTAAACTAATTGAACGCCAGTTAGGCGAAACTATTCCATTTGAGTTAATAGTAGACCCTAATCCTTTAGGAATTGAGCTGCCAGAAACCGTCGAAATCCTTCTCAAACAAGATGAAGATTTAAAAAATAAGTTTGATAAATTGACGGATGGAAAGAAAAGAAATATCATTGTACAGGTGTGTAAAATTAAGGATATTGACAAGCAACTATCAAGAACTATTGAACTAATAAACAATCCGCTATTACAAAGACATAAGGGAAAATAAAATGGAAAAAGAGATAGAAACCTTTTACCCGAAAAGCCGAAAAGAATGGCGTGAATGGTTGCAAGAGAATCACGACAAAAAACAATCCATTTGGCTAATTTATTACAAGAAGAAATCGAATGTTCCGACCGTAATTTACAGCGAAGCCGTTGATGAAGCGCTTTGTTTTGGTTGGATTGATAGCAAGGCAAAACCAATCGACGAACATTCTTTTATGCAGTTTTTTAGCAAGCGCAAAGAAAAAAGTGTTTGGTCGAAAATAAACAAGGAAAAAATTGAACGCCTAACAGAAGAAGGTCTCATGACGAAAGCAGGTTTTGAGATAATTGAGATAGCAAAACAAAATGGTTCGTGGACAATTTTAGACGAAGCAGAAGCACTTATCATTCCTGACGACCTAGAAATAGAATTTCAAAAAAGGCCAAATGCAAAGGACTATTTTTTAAGCTTAAGCAGGTCTGACAAAAGAAATATTTTACAGTGGCTCATTCTTGCTAAAAGACAGGAAACACGAGAAAAAAGAATAAAAGAAATAGTCGAACTTGCTGAACTAAAGCAAAAACCAAAACAATTTAATGGAAAGAAAAATGATTAAATAATCCATCACTTAATTCCTGTTTGTTTTAAGGGTTCGTAAAGAGGTAGAGGTTCCGACAACTAGAAGAATTATATTAATTCCTAAATTTTTTCTGTTCAATTGCATTTCTTAAAGCGACTTCAAAGCAACTGATAACAGTAAACAGCTCTTGAGTGAGTTTTAAATTCTTTCGATAAAGTGTCATTGCCTTTCGGGTGTCGCCGCCACATACTACTAAATAACGGTTCATTCTGGCGTTAGTCATTACATCAGCAAATTCACTATACTTCATTTTTATTTTGATTTTGTGTGTACATTTTCAAACATTTTGCTTTACATTTGTATTATCTTATTCCCATTAGTCCCTGAAGTAATTCAAACTAGTGGGTTTCGTTTTTTATAGGGTTATAAAACTAAAGATACCATTTTTTAAGATTTAAGCAAAATTTTTCAGCTTGACTTTTTTTGAAAATCAGCCTTGTTTGATTAGTTTGCTTCATTTCCCTTTTTTCCTAAAAAACATATTTCCATATTTTTCAGAATGGAAAACATAATAGAATTTGTCATGTCCTCTATAAAGTGTTGGCTGGCTTTTGAGGATGTGATGGGTTGAGTCGGCAATGATTTTCCATAGATCTGGTGGCCCGTCTGAATAGTTGATTTTGTGTTTATAAAAAGCTATCGGAATACCTTTTTCTTTCATAATCACAAACAAAATACTGTCTTTGTTGGTGATGTAAAATTTGAAATGTTTGTATTGCCAATTAGCGTCTTCACCTGGAAAAAATGTCCTATCAATCCGATATTCGCCAATGATGTCTTGTTTGGTCAAACGAATTGGTTTTCGATAATGATCTGCAATTGAACCAAAAATGAATACTAGAATTGTGAATCCCCAAAGACTACCAAGAATAGTTAGTGTTATTTTCTTTCTCGAAATAAGAAAAAAAATGAACAGCCCAATTGTCGATAGAATTAGCAACGGAAAGCCAAATAAGTTGAAACCAAATCCCATATATAATTGATTTTAATTTGTTTATTTTAACTCCCAAATCTCATTTAAAAGGTTGGCTATATGTTAGCTATTGCACTTACCGAATAATCCAATTTTCAATTTTAATACTTTCGATTCTTTCAAACTCTTTAACGTTTTCAGTAACCATTATCAAGTCATTTGCGATTGAAGTACACCCGATGAATAAATCAAAATCACTAATTAATTTTCCTTCAAGTTGAAGTCTTGCTTTTTCTTTTCCATATAGTGGAATTGCATCAAAAATCGGCAATATTGTTAATTGACTTATGAATTTTTCAATTAGTTTATGATTCTTTTTGGGATTACTACTTTTTTCAGCACCGAAGACTAACTCGGCTAATGTTATTTCAGAAATTGTACAATTTTCTATTCCGACCTCATTTAATTTTTCAAAAACATTGAATTTTCCTCTAAAGAAATGAATACAGATATTCGAGTCAAGCAGATATTTCATTACAAGTCAATTGATTTTTTTTCAACCCTTGAATTTTTAATATCACTTATTATTTCGTCTGAAGTTCTTGAATCGTCCCATGCACCAAATAAACTTTTGAGGTCAACATGTTTTTTCTCTTTAACTTCGATCGACTCTGTCAATTTTACAATTAATCGTTTCTTCGAAATGTTGTCAAGTTTAGTCAAAAACCCAAAGTATTTGTCAATAGTTGTATTTTTTAGTGCTATACTCATAAGTCTAACTTTTTACAAAGGTATTAAAAAAGGTCTGATTTGATTTTTGAAGATTTTTTTACGTTTTTCAAATAAGTTAAAGCAATCTTTTTCGTACATTGAAATTAAAAATAATACCTTCTAAATATGAATCAAGTTGAAAAATTTCTCTGAAAAACGATACTACAACCATAATTTCTTTTCAAACATTTTGATTTACATTTGTATTATCTTATTCCCATTAGTCCCTAAAGCAATTCAAACTAGTGGGTTTCGTTTTTTATAGGGTTATAACTAAAATTCCTGTTTTCTCCATTAAGTTAACATTTTTCGTTCATCAATTACTTTGCAGTCGCTTATAGGTATGGTTTTAGTCGTTTCAATTTTGTTCAACTCTTTATATTCAATTTTGTCTGCCTTTCCTACATATTCTAAAACAAAGTCGAATTCAGAAAATGTCCTTTGTTTTCCACGTGACATAGTAAAGTCGTGCTTTCCATTTATTTTAAACTTAATTGGTTTTCCAACTTTCAGTTCTGCAATTTTATGGCTTTCTCTTTTCGGTATTCCAATCACGTCAGAATAGTTTAACCACAATTCAATGCAATCATTGTCCATTTTTTTCAATTGAAAGATTTCAAAATTCCAAGGTTTTGAGTGAATTGTAAAGCATTTAAGTTGTTAGTTTATTGAATTTAAGTATTCTTTTCTAGAATTTAAATACCATTCAGGGAATTGCGAATTTTCTAAAGATTTATAAACTAGAAACGGGTCATAGTCTTTAATGTCTTGAATAATTATTAAGTCAGCATTTTTAACTTTTAAATCGTTTTTACTTTCAATCGGCAACGTTAACGTGTTTTCTTTAAGATAACCAGTTTTTGAGACAAAAGACTCCCAATCTCCAACGCTTTGTCTCGAAATAGCATTATAATCTGCCTTTTCAATAAAATCAACCGACTTGAATATTTGAATTACGTCTATCATTTACAATTCACTAATTTATTCATTCACAAATCAAACTTTGCTTTGTGAATTAAATCTGGAAACTTTGAATATTCAACACGTTACTCCACCTAAATTAAAAATAATCCCCATCAAATCAGCTACCCAATAAATCCACTCGTTTTTTTGATTTCAGCTAAACTGTTGATTAAGTAGTCAATTTCGTTTGGAGTATTGAAAACCTGATACGAAAAGCGCAGGTAACATTTGTCGCGGTGGCGCATTACAGGAATTTCAATTTTGTAGTGTTCGAATAAATGGCGTTGTAATTTTTCAGGCGTGGCAGTTTTTATTTCAGCGCTGCACAATTGACCGAAAAATTCAGATGTCAATGGTGCTAAAGGTTGTGTGTCGAGCACTTCAAAAAACGCTGGCGCGAGGTTCAATAAGTCCAGTTTACATTGAGCGGTTTTGCTTTTCCAATCGTGTTTTTGCATGAATTCAATCGCTTTTGGAATCGTCAAGTAAGCCGAAAAGTCGCGCGTACCGTTGAATTGGTGGTAGTCGAAAAATTGCGAGTCGGACGGAAATGCACTTTCGTAGCCCCACGAAATAATCAAAGGATCGAGTTTTTCTTGAAATTGCTTTTTCACGTACAGAAACGACGAGCCTTTTGGTGTCATCATCCACTTGTGGCAAGCGCCCGTATAGAAATCTGCTTCCAAATCCGAAAGGTTCAAATCGATATGAGCGGGAACATGTGCACCATCTACAATCGTAATTAAGCCGCGTTTTTTAGCTTCCTCACAAATTTCTTTTACAGGTAAAATGAGTCCGGTGCTGCTAGTAATTTGACTGATAAAAACGATTTTAGTCTTGTCTGTATAGCCTTTCCAAAAGGAATTTATAAACGCTTCTTTCGATGCAATGGGCAGTGGAATCGATTGCTGCAAATAGCTTGCGCCCACTTTCTTGCAGTAGTAATTCCAGGTTCTGTCCATGGCGCCGTATTCCAAATTGGTGGTGAGAATTTCGTCACCTGCTTTCAAGTCGATGTTCTTTGCTAAAATGTTGATAGCATGGGTTGGGTTTGGTACAAAAACCAAGTCCTCAAAGTCGCAATGAATGAATGCCGCCAACGATTTTCGCGCTTTATTTATGTAGGAATATCCGTCTACAGTGATGAATTGCACCGGCTCTTTTTCCAATAAATACTGCCATTGAATGTAATCGTCGAATATTTCCTTCGGGCAGGCACCAAATGAACCAAAATTGAGAAAAGTGATGTCGTCTTGGAGGAGGAAGAGGTTTTTCATTCGGCGGATGTTTTATTTTTCGTGAAAGTTTTCGATGAACTAAGGTAGAAAGAATTGGGAAAAGAGATATAAAATCGATTCGTTCTTCCGATCAAAATTCAATTAAAATTCTTGGTTTTTCGGATAAAATCCTTTTTATAAGACGATTGTGAAACCTTTTATTTTCTTTTACTTAAAACTACAGTAATTCTTTTGTTATAATTTCCTTCAACGTGTTTTTCGGAAGTGCTCCAGCTTGCATCATGGGTTGTTCTTCAATTGGAATAAACAACATACTCGGAATGCTTCTTATTTGGAAAACTGCCGAAAGTTCTTGCTCTATTTCAGTATTGACTTTGTAGATTACAATTTCTGGAAATTCATCACTTAATTCTTCTAAAATTGGAGCAACCATTTTACAAGGTCCACACCAATCTGCGTAAAAGTCGATGATTGCGGGTTTTTCACCTTTGAATTTCCATTCTTTTTCAGTGGTATAATCGAAAACGTCGCTTTTGAATTTTTCTGTTGTTAATTGAATTGTTGCCATACTTTTTTTTCTACAAAACTAATTCAAGCCTTTTTTCCGATTGGTAACTTAGATGACATAAATAACTTATCGCTCTTCCAATTCGTCAATAAGAACTGTTTGTCCAGCCATGCAGATACTCGCTACATTGTTTTCTTGGTATTTTACCCATACTTTTTGTCCGTCGGTAATTGATACGGTTGATGAAAAATCATTCAGGTTTCCAGGTTCCAAGGCTGTACCATTTTCTAATACCAACATCATTCCACAACCATCAAGTCCAGTGAAGTCTTCAATGGTAGCTTTGGTCATACCTTCGTGTGGTTTTGTGCAACTGAAAATCAAAAAGCTAATTGCGATAAATAGAATGATTTTTTTCATGTTTATTCTGTTTTATGGTTTCAAATTTAATTCATTCATTGGTTTTTTCTCTTTGAATTTTAAAAGTCTTAGTCCAAGTTCATTTTTCGCTTGAAAATCGTTCGTTTCTTCCTATTAAAATCAATATCTTTGCAAACTAAAATTCAGTAAAAGATATGTTTGAAAATCTAACGGACAAGTTTGAACGCGCATTCAAAGTATTAAAAGGTCAAGGTCAAATCACCGAAATAAACGTAGCAGAAACCTTAAAGGAGGTGCGAAGAGCGTTATTAGATGCCGATGTTAACTTCAATACAGCAAAGAATTTCACCAATATTGTAAAAGAAAAAGCGCTTGGTCGTGATGTTCTAAATGCTATTTCTCCAAGTCAATTGATGGTGAAAATTTGCCACGAAGAATTGGTAGAATTGATGGGTGGAAACGAATCTGAAATAAACCTTAAAGGAAATCCTGCGATTATCTTGATGTCGGGTTTGCAAGGTTCGGGGAAAACAACATTCACTGGAAAATTAGGAAATTACCTTAAAAACAAAAAAGGAAAAAAAGTATTATTGGTGGCGTGTGACGTTTATCGTCCAGCTGCGATTGACCAATTACACGTACTTGGTGAACAATTAGATATTGAAGTTTATTCCAATAAGGAAGATAAAGACCCAGTAAGCATTGCAACTGCTGCAATCAATCATGCAAGAAGCAAATCATTTAATGTAGTGATTGTCGATACTGCAGGTCGATTGGCGATTGACGAGCAAATGATGAATGAAATTGCGAAAGTGAAAGCTGCCATCAATCCAAGTGAAACTTTATTCGTCGTGGATTCCATGACAGGGCAAGATGCTGTGAACACGGCAAAAGCTTTCAATGAAAAAATCAATTTCGACGGTGTTGTTCTTACAAAATTAGATGGTGACACAAGAGGTGGTGCGGCACTTTCAATTAAAGCAATCGTAAGCAAACCAATCAAATTCGTTGGTACAGGTGAGAAAATGGACGCATTGGATGTGTTCTATCCTTCTCGTATGGCGGACAGAATCTTAGGAATGGGTGACGTTGTTTCCTTGGTTGAGCGTGCACAAGAGCAATTCAACGAAGAGGAAGCCCGCAAGTTGCAAAAGAAAATCATGAAAGATCAGTTCGATTTTAATGATTTCTTAGCTCAATTGCAGCAAATTAAAAAAATGGGGAACGTTAAAGATTTGATGGGAATGATTCCAGGAATGGGAAAAGCAATCAAAGATGTGGACGTTCCAGACGATGCATTTAAAGGTGTAGAGGCCATTATTCTATCGATGACTCCGAAAGAAAGATCTAATCCTGCTTTGTTGAATACTTCACGTAAAACCCGAATCGCAAAAGGAAGCGGTACTACCATTCAAGACGTTAACAAATTAATCAAACAATTTGAAGACATGCGCAAAATGATGAAACTTATGAGTAATCCTCGCAACATGGCAGGAATGATGAGTAAGTTGAAAGGCATGGGCGGAATGCCAGGAATGTAAGATGGAAGAATACGACTTATACCCTCAAAAACCGATCATAGAAAAAGTTAAAGTCGAAAGTAACTGGGGCTTGACGGCTTTTACAATTGTACTTTTTGTTGGTACCTTTTTACTTGTTTTCTCAGAAGAATTGCGTTTTGTGTTGTTTCTAATTGCAGTGCTTTTGATTCACGAATTGGGACATTATATCTCAATGAAACGATTCAATTACGAAAATGTTAGAATGCTTTTTATTCCATTAATGGGAGCTTTTGTACAAGGGAGTAAAGACAAATATTCACAAAAACAAAGTTTTATTGTAGCTGCTCTAGGACCTTATCCCGGAATATTAATTGGCGCACTTTTGCTTTTTCTTTCCTCAAAATATCAATCTGAATGGATGATTGAATGGAGCTTTTTGTTTTTGTTTATTAATATTATCAATTTGGTTCCGATTGACCCTTTAGATGGTGGACAACTCTTCAAATTAATGATGAACAAAAAACGCGACTTATTCTTGATGATTTTCGCTTTGATTTCATCACTTGTATTAATTGGAATTGGATGGCTGATTGATAGTTGGATAATGATGGCTTTTGGCTTTTTTATGGGCATTAGGGTTCGAGGGATTCAACGAAATTATCACATTCGTAAAACACTTGATGAAGAAGGAATAAACTACACAACGACTTACGAAGAACTTTCCAATCGCGATTATGTATTAATTAAGAATATACTACTCGAAGAAATTCCAGCCCTCAAAAAATACCAAGAATTACAAGGTGAAGTGAGTGATGAAGTAATGGCATCGCATGTTAACTCTGTTTTATTAGCACCAGTGAAACAAGATGCAACAGTTGGTTTTAAAATTTTCATCGTCTTAAGTTGGATGATTCTGATGTTTTTACCCTTCTTGTTATTGTTTTTTGTGAATTTAGACTTCGATTGGTATTTTGAAATGAAGTAATTTTCAGCAATTAAATTTGGTACGAACATTGTCAACGAGTACTTCATGAAGTTTTTTTTATTTCTAATCGGATTTTTACCTTTGATAACTTTCGCTCAATGCGACAAAGTTTTTGTTTCGGGTAAAGTAATTGACACCTTACGACCTCAGAGTTTTTACAATTTAATGGTAATCAATCGCACCACAGGACGTGGGATTTTTGGTCAACCAGACGGGTACTTTTCTGTATATGTGCGGCCAAATGATAAAATTGCACTTTCCACCAAAGAATATCCGATTTACGAATTCATTGCAAAACCAGATTCTAACTGCCAATGTCAAGTGATTGCTTACATCGAGAAACTTCCTCAAGATGTACAAGAAGTGGTAGTGAAACCGTTGAAAACCTTAGAACAAATTAAAGAGGAACGTAAAAATTTAGTATTAAGAGAAACGCGCCAAGTAACTGGAATTGAGGCTTTGCAAAGTCCGATAACAGCTTTGTACCAAGCATTTTCAAAGAAAGAACAAAACAAACGTTGGATTGCAGAACAGAAATACAAAGACGATCAACGACAAGTGGTTAAAGAATTGTTGCGTTTATACGTTGCCTATGAAATCATAGAAATGGAAGAAGCTGATTTCGATGACTTTATCATTTTCCTAAATGCGGATCCTGATTTCTTAAAAACAGCAGCAGAAATGGAATTAGTTCTTTTTATCAAGGATAAATTCGAGCATTTCAAGATGATTCGAAAAAGGTAATAATTGATTAGGAATTATTTTCTTCTACCTTCTAAAACCTCGAGAACATCATCAAGCTTTTTCCCCTTAGCTTGTAGCAAAATCAAATAATGAAATAGTAAATCAGCAGCTTCGTTAAGAAAAAGTTCGTCATTATTGCCCAAAGCTTCAATAACTGTTTCAACCGCTTCTTCTCCTACTTTTTGTGCAATTTTCGCAATTCCTTTTGATTTCAATGAAGCGACATACGAATCTTTTGATTCAGAATTTAAACGTTCAGTAATGACATTCTCTAAGTTTTGAAGAATACCAAATCGAGTTGCTTGTTCCTCTGACCAACACGTTTTACTTCCTAAATGGCACGTTGGACCTTGAGGTTTAACACAAATAAGCAAGGTATCTCTATCGCAATCCAGCTTTATAGAACAAACATTCAAATAATTACCACTTTCTTCACCTTTAGTCCAAAGTCGGTTTTTAGTGCGGGAATAGAATGTTACTTTTTGTTCCTCAACAGTTTTATTATAACCCTCTTCATTCATATAACCTAACATCAAAACTTGCAGGGTATCTACATCTTGAATAATTGCTGGTATCAAACCATTCCCTTTGTTAAAATCTATTACTTCCATGCTGTGCGTATTGCTATATTTTGTTGACTTAATGTGTTTTTTAATGTTTGAATGTTTATTTCACCAAAGTGAAAAACGCTTGCAGCCAAAGCCGCATCTACATTTGTTTTATGAAAAACTTCGGTGAAATGTTCCACTGCACCACAGCCTCCCGAGGCAATTACAGGAACAGAAACAGCATCACAAATTAGTTGTAAAGCTTCCAAAGCAAACCCATTTTTTGTTCCATCGTGATCCATAGAGGTAAATAAAATTTCTCCAGCCCCACGTTCAACAGCTTCTTTAACCCAATCTATTAACTTCAATTCTGTTTCCACCCTACCTCCGTTGACAAAAACTTTCCATTCTCCTTTAACAGGACGAGCATCAACTGCTAGAACCACACATTGATTGCCAAAGGCATCCGAAAGTTCATTTATAAGTTCAGGTCGTTTAACTGCAGATGAATTTACGCTTATTTTGTCTGCACCATGCTGCAACAGTCGTTGGGCATCGGCTACACTTCTAATTCCACCACCAACTGTAAAAGGAATATTTACTTTTTCTGCTACTCGTTTGACCAAATCCACTAATGTATCGCGATTCTCAATTGTTGCTGTAATATCCAAAAAAACAAGTTCATCTGCTCCATCTTCTGAATAGCGTTTTGCTAATTCTACGGGGTCACCAGCATCTCGCAAACCGACAAAATTTATCCCTTTTACGGTGCGTCCTTCCTTAATATCCAGACAAGGAATAATACGTTTTTTTAGCATGATAATTCAGTTATCTCTTTAAGTGTAATCTTATTTTCATAAATTGCTTTACCTAGCACAACCGCTGGAATTTTAGCTTTTTCGAGGTCAATTAAGTCTTGTTTTCCAGAAACTCCACCGCTTGCAATAAGGTAAATTCCAGGGAAAGTATCCATAATTTCACAGTATAAATCAGTAGATGGACCTGAAAGCATTCCGTCTTTTGCAATGTCAGTACATAAAAACTGGTTTACACCGCAAGAAATATAGTCTTTCATAAATGTTTTCCAGTGAAGATTACTGTTTTCCAACCAACCATTAATGGAAAGGTAACCATCGCGTAAATCTGCACCAAGTATAAAGGTTTCACTGCCGTAACGTACAATCCAATCTTTCATTGTTTCAACCTCTTTTACCGCCAAGCTGCCAATTGTTATCCACTTTGCACCAGCGTCAATGACATTTTTCAAATCATTTTCCGTTTTGATTCCACCACCAAAATCAATTTCTAATGAAGTATGAGTTGTCAATTTTTCTAGGACCCTCAAATTAACAACTTTCCCAACTTTTGCTCCATCTAAATCAACAAGATGTAATCGGCGAATTCCAGCATCTTCGAATTTTTTCGCCATTGTTAAAGGATCTTTTTCGTAGATTAATTTCGTGTTATAATCTCCTTTGGTGAGACGTACACAGGCGCCATCAATCAAGTCTATTGCAGGTATAATATCCATCATGCGTTTAAAAATCGTTTTAAAATAAGTTCTCCTGCTAATCCACTTTTTTCCGGGTGAAATTGGCAAGCAAAAAAATTATTTTTTTCCATCGCTGCCGAAAATTCAAGTCCATAATTGCAACTAGCAACTGTGTATTTATTTACAGGTGCAAAATAAGAATGAACGAAATAAACATCCTCCTTTAAACCTTCCATTTTTTTTGAAGTTTTTGTAAGATTATTCCAGCCAATATGTGGAATTTTCAAAGCACCATCAAATCGTTTAACTTTTACACCTTCAAAAACCCCAAGTCCATTTTCATTACCTTCTTGCGTATGTTCACACATAAGTTGCATGCCCAAACAAACACCAAGTACCGGTTGTTTTAACAAAGGTATTAATTGGTCTAGTTGCTTTTCTCGTAGTTGCTTTAATGCTGTTGCTGCATGACCAACACCTGGAAATACAACTCTATCAGCGGTCAAAATTTCATTTTTGTCATTGGTTAATTCACTTTTAACTCCAAGTCTTGATAAGGCAGATTGTACAGAAAATACATTACCTGCGCCATAATCTATGATAACTGTTTTCATATGTATTTAATTGTTTTTTTAATGGTCATATGGAATCGCCAATTAAATTCATCCTTGATTGTGACGAATCTCGTTATGGCTTATTTCATAATGTTCCTTTAGTGCTTGGTAATATTGCTAAATCACCATTGCGTTTTTTAGCCATTTTTATTGCCTTTGCAAACGCTTTGAAAATAGCTTCAATTTTATGGTGTTCATTTTG
>JBILQY010000270.1:0-4103 GCA_044372955.1 Crocinitomicaceae bacterium
CCAGCTTTCACTTCTTGAACTGCTTTACCAACCTCCATTGTTACTGTACCTGTTTTTGGATTTGGCATTAAACCACGAGGTCCTAAAATACGACCTAATGCTCCAACTTTACCCATAACAGATGGCATTGTAATAATTACGTCAACTGATGTCCATCCTGCTTTAATTTTAGCAATATAGTCATCTAAACCAACGAAATCAGCACCTGCTTCGATTGCTTCAGCTTCTTTGTCTGGCGTACACAAAACAAGAACCTTAACATCTTTACCAGTACCATGAGGAAGTGCAACTGTACCTCTTACCATTTGATTTGCTTTTCTAGGATCTACTCCCAAACGTACGCAAATATCAACGGAAGCATCAAATTTAGTGGTTGAAATACCTTTAACCAAATCACATGCTTCTGTTAGAGTGTAAGCTTTTGACAAATCAAATTTTGCCAAAATCTCTTTTCTTTTCTTTGAAACTCTTTTCATACCACTAAATTATTTGGATTTTGGTGCTTCACCACCTTTAACTGTAACTCCCATACTTCTTGCAGTACCTGCAACCATGCGCATTGCTGCGTCAACTGTGAAACAATTTAAATCAGGAAGTTTATCTTCTGCAATCAGACGTACTTGATCCCAAGAAATGGCACCAACTTTTACTCTGTTTGGTTCAGATGAACCTTTTTTGATTTTTGTGTGTTCAATAATTTGAACAGCTGCTGGGGGAGTTTTTAATACGAAATCAAATGATTTATCACCATAAACAGTGATAACAACAGGAACAACTTTCCCCATTTTGTCTTGCGTTCTAGCATTAAACTGCTTACAAAACTCCATGATGTTCACCCCTTTTGCTCCTAATGCAGGACCAATTGGTGGCGATGGGTTAGCTGCACCACCTTTGACCTGTAATTTGATCAATGCTGCTACTTCTTTAGCCATATATATAAATTTGTGTAGTCAAACGTGAGTAATTAATGGGAAGCTTTAATCATCGTTCTCACTCCTACGGGTTAATACAATTTTATCCTTCTTTCTCTACTTGCATGTAACTCAATTCAAGAAGATTTTTTCTACCGAAAATTTTAACCATTACTTTCAGTTTCTTTTTGTCTTCATTGATTTCGTCAATCACACCAGAGAAATTATTGAATGGTCCATCGATAACTTTGACAGATTCTCCAATAACGAAAGGTATTTTCAATTCCTCTTCATTTTCAGCAAGTTCATCTACTTTTCCTAGTATTCTATTTACTTCTGATAAACGCATTGGAACAGGCTCTCCTCCTTTAACAGTTCCTAAGAAACCGATTACATTTGGAATTCCTTTAATTACGTGTGAAACTTCACCAACTAAGGCAGCTTCAATTAAAACATATCCAGGTAAAAAAGCTTTTTCTTTATTCACTTTTTTTCCATTTTGAATTTTGAAAACTTTCTCCGTAGGGATTAAAACCTGATTTACGTAGTCGTTTAACTTCATTCTAGTGATTTCCAACTCGAGGTATTCTTTCACTTTCTTTTCTTTCCCGCTAACTGCGCGAACGACATACCATTTTTTAACTATTTCTCCCATTTGTAATTCTTAGAAAGTTCCGTAAATAAATCCAATTAGTCCTTTCCATAGTGAATCTGCTTCACCTGAAATACCGAAGATATAATCCATTAAGAAAATAACGACAGAAATCAATACAGAAGATACAACTACTAGAATTGTATTGTTTTGTAATTCTTTCCACGTAGGCCAAGTAACATTGTGAACCATTTCATGGTATGTATCTTGGAAATATGTTCTAATTTTTGACACGTACTTTTGTATTATGTTGTGCACGGGCGGTAGGGCTCGAACCCACGACCAATGGTTTTGGAAACCACCACTCTACCAACTGAGCTACACCCGTTTAAAAAGGGGAGTTCGATTAAAACTCCCCTCATTTAACTTTATGTTTTGTAATCTTATGCTACGATTTCAGTAACCTGACCAGCACCTACAGTTCTACCACCTTCACGGATAGCGAAACGTAAACCTTTGTCCATTGCTACCGGTACGATCAATTTAACATTGATTGTTACGTTATCACCTGGCATAACCATCTCACGTCCGTCAGTTAAAAGGATTTCTCCTGTAACGTCAGTTGTACGGAAATAGAATTGAGGACGATATTTGTTATGGAATGGTGTGTGACGACCACCTTCTTCTTTTTTCAATACGTAGATCTCAGCTTTAAACTCTTGGTGAGGTTTAACTGATCCTGGTTTACAAATAACCATTCCACGTTTGATTTGAGATTTTTCAATACCTCTTAATAATAAACCAACGTTGTCACCTGCTTCACCACGGTCAAGGATTTTACGGAACATCTCAACACCTGTTACAGTAGAAGTCAATTTCAATTCACCCATTCCTAAGATTTCAACACCTTCTCCAGAGTTAATAACACCTGTTTCGATACGTCCTGTTGCAACTGTACCACGACCTGTAATCGTAAATACGTCTTCAACTGGCATTAAGAAAGGCTTATCAACATCACGTGGAGGAAGTTCAATATATGTATCTACAGCATCCATTAAATCTTCAACTGTTTTTACCCATTTTTCTTCACCATTCAATGCACCTAAAGCAGAACCTTGAATAACTGGAGCGTTGTCACCATCATAGCTATAGAAAGAAAGTAATTCACGTACTTCCATTTCAACTAATTCTAATAACTCAGCATCATCAACCATATCCACTTTATTCATGAATACAACCAATCTTGGAACACCAACTTGTTTTCCTAAAAGGATGTGCTCACGTGTTTGTGGCATTGGTCCGTCAGTTGCAGCAACAACTAAAATAGCACCGTCCATTTGAGCAGCACCAGTAACCATGTTCTTTACGTAATCCGCGTGACCTGGACAGTCAACGTGAGCGTAATGACGGTTTGCCGTTTCATACTCAATGTGAGATGTGTTAATAGTGATACCACGTTCTTTTTCTTCAGGAGCGTTGTCGATTGAAGAGAAATCACGAACTTTTGCTAATCCTTTAGAAGCTAATACGCTTGAGATAGCTGCTGTTAACGTAGTTTTACCGTGGTCAACGTGCCCGATAGTACCAATGTTAACGTGCGGTTTGGAACGGTCAAAATTTTCCTTAGCCATTTTTGTTATTTGTTACTTAGTTAATAATATACTTATTTTTTATAATAGATCCGATGTTCGGATATACTCCTTTTCTATCTTGAGCCAATGACGAGATTTGAACTCGTGGCCTCTTCCTTACCAAGGAAGCGCTCTACCCCTGAGCTACACCGGCGCTCAATTTTGTTTTGAAAGTGAGCGGGAGACGAGATTCGAACTCGCGACGTTCAGCTTGGAAGGCTGACGCTCTACCAACTGAGCTACTCCCGCTTTTAAACCTTTCTGTGGGGGTGGATGGACTCGAACCAACGATACCTTACGGTGACAGATTTACAGTCTGCTGCAATAGCCACTATGCGACACCCCCAACAATTTCCGAGCCGATGGAGGGATTCGAACCCCCGACCAGCTGATTACAAATCAGCTGCTCTGGCCAACTGAGCTACATCGGCAAATTAATGTTGATACATCAAATAAAAGAACTTGTTCCCCTAGAACTGTTGTTTTTTGGGAATGCAAATGTAGGAATCTTTTTTTTATCTCAAAGAATTTTTTTAAAAATATTTTGATTTTTTTTCAATTCCAACTTTTCAATCTCGTTTCCTAAATATAATATCTAATTTTGAAAGCCTTGAAAAATAAAATTGCCACCGTTACCGTTTCAAATGATTTAGCTACCGACAATCGTGTGAGCAAAACGTGTAATGTATTGATAGAAAGTGGATATACTGTTTTGCTTGTTGGGAGAAATAGAAAAAATAGTCTTCCGCTTAAGCCCCAAAATTATGATTACAAACGCTTAAATCTACTGTTTGACAAAGGGGCACTGTTTTATGCAGAATTAAATATCCGTCTTTTCATTTTTTTACTTTTTTCAAAGGTTGATCTCATTTTCGCCAATGATTTAGACACTTTGCCTGCTGCTTTTTTGGCTCATCAATTCAAAAGAAGTTCAAAAATCGTTTATTATTCACATGAATTGTTTACCGA
>JBILQY010000222.1:0-4950 GCA_044372955.1 Crocinitomicaceae bacterium
ACGATGTCTTGCTCACTTTGCAAGCGCATACGATAGACAAAGCGCATTTCGTTGGGGTTTCATTGGGCTCAATCATCATCAAACAGATTTATTCGTTGCAACCTAAAATTGTGAAAACGATGGTTTTTGCAGGTGCAGTTACGGAACTCAATTTCAAATCACGTTTACTATTACGCATCGGAAGAATTTTCAATAATGTCTTGCCTTACATGCTGTTGTACAAGATTTTCGCACGCGTAATGATGCCAAAGAAAAACCACGAAAGGTCGCGCAAACTGTTCATTCAAGAGGCAAAAAAATTGATGGATAAGGAATTCAAACGTTGGTTCAAATTGACAGCGCGATTGACAGCCTATCTTTCGGAGCTCGAAAAAGACAAATCTGTTATCCCAAAATTGTATATAATGGGAGGTGAAGATCATTTGTTTTTGGCGCCAGTAAAAAAAATAGTTGCCAATGATTCCTATTCACAACTTCAAATCGTTCCAAATTGCGGACACGTTGTAAACATTGACAACCATTTACTTTTTAACGAACTATCAATTGATTTTATAGAGAAACAGTCGATTGATTAAATGACACTCAATTAGCTAAAGTTTTCATTTCTCCGACACCCAATCAATTGCTTCTTGCAAATCTTTGTGCTCAAATCCCCTGAACTCTCCTGGCATAAGATAGCTGAAGAAATTTGTAAAACTCCTAACACCTTCAGCATCAGAAACAATTGCAGCTCTGTTCCATTTAGTTAAATGTTTGATTCCCATAAAAACATCTTTCATCCAAGCGCCGATAGTGAAATTCTTTACGGAAGTTTCAAGAACCAACAAATAATTTAATTTGTCTGTTTTCTCAATCAATTCGTTGACTTTTGGCAAAACCGTTTCCGTAAAATCAGTTGCTGTTATTTCTCCTGTGGCTTTAAAACCAACAATGTTTGACGGTAAATTTTCTAAGTGCTTGATCATAATTTAGTTTTTAAATTTTAAAAAGATATTTCCTGTTTAGCTGTAGGGATTTAGCTTTTGACGACACAAAGTTCCCGTTTCAGACTGCTTTTATGTTACAAAATTTATCCAATGAATAAGATGATTCACACTTTTAGATGGGGGATATAATACAAAGTCTAGTTTTTTATTTTTCGAACCGTTCAACAATAATTTTTCCCCTACCTTTGAACCATGAAAATCAAAAGTGTAATCGTTGTCTTTTTTCTCGGAATATTGAGTTTAATTGCAGCTTGTACTGAAAAATCTGATCCCGTAAAAAACCTCGATGATATTCGCCCGAAATCAGAAGGTAAAGAACGCATTAAAGATACCAAAGAATCTAAAGACACACTTCTCCCCTATTTAATGAATTATACACAAGATTCTGTTTTACTGGAGATTGAAGGAATTAATCCCATCGAACTGACTCATTTTATCAATCGTTTTCAACCAACGAAGAAATTTGCTTTTACACTTCAACAAAAAGACTCAACGACAAACATTGAACATTTTTCGTGGGAATTTAAGGATTCAAGTGCTACCAAAAACGCTTTTTACAATTGGTTAGATATCGAGAAATCCTCAAAAGTTTTTGCACCAAAATCACTTTCAAAAGATTTCTTCACAGCACTTATCACCGAGAAACACATTGATTTTTTCTACTCTAAAAAGAAAATGGACATTCCAAAATTGATGCGTTACGTGAAATTCAACAGAAACACAGAAACTTATAAATTTATCATCATCCAAAAAAGAAATTCCAAAGCAATTTGGTTTACTTTTACGGACGAAAAACTCACAGCAATCTCCACAAAATGAAATTAGTCAACCGCGGATTTATCAAAATCACACCCACTGAAACCTTTATCGCTTGGGCAAAAACAGTAGCAGAAGAAACACCTTTTTTCGATAATACACCTGAGCCAACCATCTACTTAATAGAAGATGATTTTTGGGAAGAAGAGAAAATAATAGAGAAATACTTCAAAAAAATTGCAAAGCAAGAATTAGGCGCATTTGAAGACGACAAAGAAAATCAACCACTTATCGCTGATTTAGAATTATTCAACATCTATTTTCACAGTGAATTTGGAACCTTTGTTTACGACCTCCTCAACGATTCTTTGCAATCTGAGAAAGTATAGTTTCAGTCACAAAAATCTACCTAATGAAAACCAACTCTTCACTTTTCACTCTTAACTTTTCTCTTTTATTTTCCCTATTAACATTACTTTCTTCTTGTAAAGACAAAACGCCACCTGACACTTCTGGTTGTCAACTCGAGTCCATCAACTCCAATTCATCAGTTGAAGGGTATGGAATTTTGGCTAAGCTGCCAGGAATTTGGAACGGTTCAGTTTATTCACCAACACCACTTGGAAGCTTTCCTGAATGGATTGTCGATTTTCGTCCAATTTCTGAGGCGCAAGTTTCTGCCAAAAATGAGTTGGATTCGTTGAATGATATTTTTATGAGTTTCTTCATCGTAAAAATTGATTGTGAGTACAAAATTGCATTCCGAAATGGTGGAGGTTTTGCTGGAAATATTCGTAATTCTTACCTTGTTATTGATAGTGTAAGTGAAACTAGTTCAAGTTCTTTTTACCGCTTTGTGGACCCAATTGCTGGAAAAAATCGTGTGTATTCTGACATAACATTCAAACAAGACAGTTTGATAATGCACACGTACACCAATAAATTCAATACGGTTGCAACTCCTCAAACACATATGATTTGGCGTGCAAAGTTGAAAGATCAAACGGCGACTCAAAATGCTATAAATCACTTTAATTTCCCTCAGAAAAAATTAGTGAAAGACTTCTCAACCACTTTCGACGGACTTTCGGAAGCGATTTATTACAATACAACCAATGAGCCTTATCCTGAAACGGCACAACCTTACATCGGAAAATCAACGGTTACTGTCAATATTACGAATCCAACAAGCGTTCAAGTTTCTAAAAAAGTATTGATTATCGTTACAACTCAACCGCTTTTCAACGGATTCAATTTCAACGCTGCAAATTTAAAATACCGTTCACGCTACGTTTTGGTGGGCGCGAAACCTTCTACAGGCTACACTTTCAACTATATGCATCCTGGAACCTATTACGTCAATGCAATCTATGATGTGAATGGTGACGGTAATTTCTCTAGTGGTGATTACATCAACAATAGCTTCGATGTGCCTTTAACTTTAACAGCCTCAGGAATTGCCAATGCAACGGTGAATGTGAATTTTTTGATACCGTAGAACATTATACCGCTGTAGTGCAAAGAGGAAAAAAAATGCCACAGATGCACAGATGGATATAGTAAGGACTGATTTGTTAAGTCAATGCTTTTCTTTACATTTAAATTCAAGTGCAAGTTTAAATTTAATCCGTGCATCTGTGGCAAGATTTGGCTATGATTTTTTTGTGACTCTTTGAATCTGTTTCTCTAATAAGTTGGTTTCGTTTTCAATATAAGGGCATCCAATTACAAAATATGTTAGTTTTCCCAAAATAAGCGTTTCTAAACAATCCCCTTTCCTTTGATGTTGTTACTTTTGCAAAAACTTTTTTTATGGCAACTAGAAATTGGGAAACACTAAAGAAATATACCGACATCAAGTTTGAATTTTTTGAAGGTATTGGAAAAATAACTATCAATCGTCCACAGGTTTACAACGCTTTTCGTCCAGAAACGAATTTTGAAATTCTAGATGCATTGGTTGTTTGTAGAGAAAATCCAGACATTAATGTTGTTGTGTTAACAGGTGCAGGAGACAAAGCTTTCTGTTCAGGTGGAGACCAAAATGTAAAAGGTGTTGGAGGTTATATTTCCGAAAATGGAGTTCCTCGCTTAAATGTGTTAGACATTCATAAAGCTATTCGTTCACTTCCTAAACCAGTTATTGCAATGGTAAATGGTTATGCAATCGGTGGTGGACACGTACTACACGTTGTTTGTGATTTATCAATTGCCTCTGACAATGCACGCTTTGGACAAACAGGCCCTAAAGTTGGAAGTTTTGATGGTGGTTTTGGTTCGTCTTATTTAGCGCGTTGTGTTGGTCAGAAAAAAGCACGTGAGATTTGGTTCTTATGTGAACAATATACAGCCGAAGAAGCTGAAAAAATGGGTATGGTAAACAAAGTGGTTCCTTTAAGTGAATTGGAAGACACAGTTGTTGCTTGGTCCAAAACGATTATGAAAAGAAGTCCGTTGGCGATCCGTATGATTAAACGTGCGATGAATGCTGAACTAGACGGACAACACGGTTTGATGGAGTTGGCTGGCGATGCCACTTTACTCTATTATTTAACGGAAGAAGCGCAAGAAGGAAAACACGCTTTCTTAGAAAAACGCGATCCAAATTTCCAACAATATCCTAAATTTCCTTAATCCAATTATATGTCAATTCGCTCATTAGAACCTCAAATTCTTTGGAATCACTTTGCTGATTTAAACGCCGTTCCTCGACCTTCCAAAAAAGAAGAACGCGTGCGTCAGTTTATGGTTGATTTCGGAAATAATCTAGGATTGGAAACAATCGTTGATAAAATCGGGAATGTGATTATTAAAAAACCGGCTTCGGCAGGAATGAAAAATCACAAAATGGTTATTTTACAAGCGCATTTAGACATGGTTCATCAGAAAAATTCCTACACAACCTTTGATTTTGATACGCAAGGAATTGAAATACTTGTGGATGGTGATTGGGTGAAAGCAAACGGAACCACCCTTGGAGCAGATAACGGAATTGGAGTTGCGGCAATCATGGCTGTATTGTCTTCAAATGAAATTGCGCATCCGGCTGTTGAGGCTTTTTTTACGATAGATGAAGAAACAGGAATGACCGGAGCCATGCAAATGGATGGTTCTTTGTTTAAAGGAGAAATTCTACTGAATATTGACACCGAAGATGATGACGAATTATCGATTGGATGCGCGGGAGGAATTGACACGAATACGTCTT
>JBILQY010000191.1:0-5409 GCA_044372955.1 Crocinitomicaceae bacterium
TTGTCGAAATAGGCGATTTGGTTCTTGTCAGTATTCCTTTTGAAATCACCACAACTGCTGGTCGCCGATTGAAAAAAGGAATAGAAGAATTATATGCCCAAGAAGGAAAAAGAGAAGTGATTTTGTGTCCTTATGCAAACTCTTATTCTGGTTATATCACCACTTTTGAAGAATATCAAGAGCAGATGTATGAAGGTGGACACACTGTTTTTGGTCAATATGGGTTGGCGGCCTTACAAACAACGTTCAAACGATTATACGAGGTTAAAGATGTTCCTTTTTGTACCACTCCAGACGAGTTATGTCCACCCGTTTTTAGTGAAACAGAATTAGGAAAAAGGCTTTTTTATGAGCGTAAAAAAGTAAAAGAAAAATAAACGAATTGTTATTTTCCATTCCAATTAGTCATCGTCATTCCAAGACCGATTGTTGCGAAACTTTTGATGAATTCAGTTGCAATTGAAATTCTTTCAGGTAAGTCAAGATTTTCTTCTTTTGTCCATTTTCCTAAAACGTAATCTGCTTGGCGACCTTTTGCGAAATCACTTCCTACTCCAAAACGCAAACGAGCATATTCTTGTGTTTTCAATGTCGCTTGAATATCTTTAAGTCCATTGTGACCACCATCGCTACCTTTACCTTTCATGCGTAATTTTCCAAAAGGCAAAGCAATATCATCTGTTATAACCACTATGTTTTCTAATGGAATCTTCTCCGTTTGCATCCAATAATTTACGGCTTTGCCAGAAAGATTCATGTAAGTAATTGGCTTTATAAGCACCAAAATTCTTCCTTTGTATTTTACCTCTGCACGAAAAGCTGCTTTATTCAAACTAAAAGAATCGCCCAATTCTTTGGCTAATGCATCTACTACTTTAAATCCAATGTTGTGACGCGTTTCTTCGTATTCTAAACCAGGGTTTCCAAGACCAACGATAAGGTGTTTCATCTTTTACTTTTTACCAGTTAGGACAACTATTACAATCATTTTTTGGACGGATATAAATAAACCCACCTACGACAATTGCGCCTGATGCATAACCAAAACGTTGACGTGCATAAGCATCATAATCATTTGGACGAGTTCTAACGCGCGATTGCATTAAGAATCCTGTTGCAGCATTCATCTGTACAAAAAATCGCTTGTAAAACTCAAATCTTCCGCCTAAATGTCCTGAAACACCAATTCCAGACATAGAAACCGTTGCTAAATCTTTTCTTCCTGCAAAAGTAAAATCATTGAAACTTAATATCGCACCAGCAGAAGCACCTACCAAAGTGGTAAAAGCAAAGTTTCCACTTTTAGATCTACTCCAAACGCGTAATTTTGAAATTTCAAAACGAATGTAATTTAAACCGTTCGAATTTTCATAATGAAAAGTTTGTCCATTTGTCATGATTGAATCACCTGCGTAAGTGCCCGACCAATTCGTGACGTTATCAACACCAGGGTTAATTCTTCCAGTCAAAAGATACGGTGTATTGTGAACCATAACATATTTCATGTGGTCATAACCCAAAGAAACATTCCAATTGTTTTTGTAATTGTATCCAACACGAACGTTAAATTGTGGAACAGTGATTGTGTTTGGATTGATGTATGTTTTGATATCTTTCGAAGGACGATCTTCGGCTTTTACGCCAGCAATTTTAAAATCGTAACCAGCACCAACAAATTGAATAGTACTTTTTGTATAGGAACTTAAATTATAACCCCATGATATATCCATGGTTCCTGAGGCGTTCGCTTTTCTTGGTTTTGGTTTTTTATATGGTTTATACTGAGCGCTAAGACTCCAACTAATCAAACTTATAAAAACAAAAATTGCTAATTTCATCTAGTAATAATTTTAACCCATTCACGTTGTTCTAAAATTCGTTCCAATCGGTAATGTACTTTTTTGCTAGCACTATGCCATTCCACTAGTCCAAAACCTTTTGCAAAATACGTTGTTGCCTTCGCTTCTCGAGATTCTTCTTTTTTTGTAAACGGATTTACTACAGTAAGTTTCACTTTTTCGTTAAAAACAAGCGCTTCCACTTTTTCACCCATTACCTCTATTTCTTTCTTCTTTTTAAACGTTCGTTTTACTTCTTTAATCATGACAGTTGAATCTGTAACCCCTTTGAATTTCACCGCGAACCAAGTTTCAGACTTTAAATTCATTGGAAACAAGGTGTTTTTGTAAAGTGTTGATTTCTCTTTTTCTTTCTTAAAATTCACAACCATGTGATCTTGGATGTTTAAAGAATCAATATTGTAATTTGTTGCCTCCAATAAACGTCCATCACTAGCGTATCTTTCTACAACTAAATGTTCACCTTCGTTATCTGTAACCGTGTAAATACGGTTAAACTCCTCTTCCAATCCCCTTGCTACATCTCTGTATAAATACACTTTTGGAACGGTATCTAAAGGATAAAAATAAGTTACATTTGGATTTTCAGATTGAAATTTTGGTGTATCAGAACACGACCAAAGTAGAATTCCTAAGAAAAAAAATAAAGCGATTAATTTCATTACTTCGTCATTTTTAAAAATGCAATTTCTTGTTCAGTTAAGTGACGGAAATATCCACGGGGCAAATCTTTTTTAGTTAATCCACCAAACTGTACGCGGTCTAATTTGATCACTTGGTAACCTAAAGCTTCAAACAATCGTCGGACTATTCGGTTTTTACCTGAGTGAATTTCAACTCCAACCTCTTTAGAAGTTCCGTTTTCTACGTATTCAACTTTGTCAACTTTGGTTTTACCGTCTTCTAAATCAACACCGTTTAACAATTTCTCCAAATCTTCTTTTGCAACTGATTTGTTCAATTCAACATGGTACATTTTTACAGCTTGATAACGCGGGTGTGTTAACTTTTTAGCCATATCACCATCGTTTGTAAATAATAGTAAACCAGTAGTTTCTCTATCCAAACGTCCAACAGGGTAAATGCGCTCTCTACAAGCCTTTGCGACTAAAGTCATCACCGTTTTTCTTCCACGTGGATCGTCCATTGTGGTTATAAATCCTTTTGGCTTGTTCAATAATACATAGCGCTTCGTTTCTGCGTTGATCGTCTCTCCATCGTATTGAACTACATCACCTTGATTTATTTTGTAACCTAATTCAGTTACGATTGTTCCGTTTACAGAAACAACACCTGTTTCGATCAATACATCTGCCTCTCTTCTTGAGCAAACTCCAGCATTCGATAAATATTTATTTAAACGGATATTGTCCTCGCGGAAAGATGGAAGCGGATCACCTTTTTTTACCTTGATTTTGTAATCAATATATTTTCGCTTGTCTCTTGCAGTTACTGAATTGTCTTTATTTCCATCTTTTTTTACAAATGGCTTTTTAACTTCTGTTGTTGGTTTTTTTGCTACCGTTTTTTTCGGTGCAGCCCCATCTTTAGATTGGGAATTTCTTCTTGGTTTCATCATTAGTTTGCAAAGATACTTAATTGAAAATTAATAATTATTGTTTAGATGAACAAGATAAATGTGCTTTAAAATTTAAGCAAAGTGTTAAACCAGCAAAATAGGATTCGTTTCATTCAAAAAGTTACAGAAAATGGTTTCAAAATTTAGTTTTAATGATCAATTTTTATACATAAAACGACTTAGAGTGTCACTTAAAATTGAATAAAAACTTTTTTTGTTTATTTTCTATTTAAAATAGATTTTTCTGTTCAGAAATTCTAGTTAACTAAAGATTCGAATTAAACTATAGGATTAATGTAAATCATTGTAAATGAAATATTTAGTATTTAATAATATTCTTTTTGTTAACCAATCGGTTTAACGTCTGTGATTTTTCAAAATATTAATCATAAACGACTTATCCTTTCCGTTGAATTGATTTTTTAAGGTCTTAAATTGATTTTTTTGATAAAAATTGACTCAAAATTATTGAAAATAAACTTTGATTTAGTCAATAAAACAATCGAAGATTGGAACGTTAACTTTAAACTAATTCTTAAATGGAATAAAATCTTGGTTTAATTTCCTGCTATTTTTTAGAAATTGAAATTATCCTTTAGACTAAATTCTTTCTATTTCATTCACAATTTTCAGCCATTTCTGTCACAATTTCTTCGGGCGATAAATAATAGCTTTTCTTTTTTTCACGATAAGCTCTAGAAACTCGATTGTTATTGTAAAAATAATTTACACCTTCTAACAATTGTCTTCCTAACCCGTGACGGATTGCAATTCGATCAGCTTCACATTCAGTCTTTTTCAGTTCTTTTTTTGAACTTACATACTTTGAAATAAACACTAAAAGCTGCTTGTTGGTCTTTTGTGTGTAATCTAAAATATGTGCAAATTCATGACCAATCCACCCCACTTGCGAGTTAAAAGTTAAGTCTTTATAGTACATTCCATTATTTGCCTGCGTTCGATTTACAATAATTTGATAATGGCGCTTTTCTTTTCTATGAAACAAAAAACTGTAAGTAGGCTGAGCCATCATTGTTGCATTTATTTTTTTCAAATCCACTTTAATGGAAACATCCTTTAACTCCGGATAATGACGAAGAGCAACATAAAATGCAAGTTTCAATTTTTTATCGCGAATATTAATTTTTTTCTTCCCTCCAAATTCTTTTTCGTAAAAAGCTAAAGAATCTTGATAGTCTTTAAATAAATAGACATTTGTATCACAATCTATCTTTAAATCCTGATGAATTTCTTGCGCAAATGATAAGAAATTAACAAGCAGGAGGAAGCAAAAAGTGAAAAGGAAACGCCACATAAAATCTGTATTACAGTATAAAATTAACGAAAAAAGTTTGATTGAAAACTAATTCAATTCCCAGACAAAATTCGCATCAAATCATTGTTTATGAAGAATACGTTTTTCCCATCTTGTTGCGCTGAAACAATTCCTAATTTCACTAGTTCTTTTGCATATTTCGTTAAGGTTGTGCGACTAGTAACACCTAAAATTTCGCCTATTAATTTTTGTTTGATATAAGGTTGCGAAAACAAGGCTTGATTCAATTCATACGTGTACCATTTCAAATTTTCTTTTCCATATTGATACGTCGCTTCTTGTTGTAACATGATTTCGTCAATCAAAAAATTGGTGTGTTTTGCGGTCTGTTCAACAGCCTCTAGCAAATAGAGTATCCACGGTTTCCACGCATTTCTTTGCGTAACTCCAGCCAGTAAATGATAATAATCTTCCTTGTGTTGAATGATGTATTTACTCAAATATAAAACCGGGTGTGAAAGCAGATTCTGATTAACCAAATACAAAAGATTTAAAATTCGACCTGTTCGTCCATTACCATCACTAAATGGATGTATTGCTTCAAATTGATAATGAGCGATTGTCATTTTTAGCAAAGGATCTATTCCATTATCTTCTTTTAGAAAAGTCAACAGGTTCTCCATTTTTTGTTCAAT
>JBILQY010000194.1:0-5398 GCA_044372955.1 Crocinitomicaceae bacterium
TCTCCATTGGTATGTTAAACCTGAACCACTAGCAATCACTGTGAATATTGCATCACTTCCTTCACAAATTGTTTGATTTATTGGTTGTGTTGTAACGATTGGTGCTGGCGTTAAAGTCAACGAAAAATTAACTGATGTATCATTTGGCGCACAAGCACCGATAACAACAACATTATAATTCGTTGCAGCATCAGCCGTTGTTACGTTATTGATTGTAAAACTTGCATTCGTTTCTCCAAGAATGTTTGTTGTTCCTTCTCTCCATTGGTAAGAAATTCCTGAACCACTTGTTACAACTGTAAAAGTTACGTCATCACCCGCACAAACAGTTTCGTTTGTTGGCTGAGTTGTGATTGAAGGTGCAGTTGTCAATGTTAAAGAAACATCGTTTGAAGTTGCTGTTGGCAAACAAGTTCCAGAAACAACTACATTATAGTTTGTTGCTTCGTCTAAAGCTGTTGCGTTAGTGATTGTTAATGAAGCATTTGTTTCACCAAGAATATCAATTAAACCTGTTCTCCATTGGTAAGTTAAACCTGAACCGTTTGCTATAACTGTGAATGTCGCATTACCACCAAGACAAGCTGTTTCATCCGTAGGTTGTGTTGTAATTGTTGGTGCAGTTGTTAATGTCAAAGAAACATTATTTGAAGTTGCGTTTGGTAAACAAGTACCTGAAACAACAACATTGTAGTTTGCAGCAACATCTAAAGCAGTTACGTTTGTAATTGTTAATGTTGCGTTCGTTTCTCCTGAAATATTTACAAGTCCTTTTCTCCATTGGTAAGTTAATCCAGAACCGCTAGCAACAACTGTAAACGTTGCGTTATTTCCAGCACAAGCCGTTTGATTTGTTGGTTGCATTGTGATTGATGGTGCAGCGTTAATGATTAAAGATGCATTATTTGAAGTATCAGCAGGTAAAAAATCGCCTGTAATTATTACATTGTAGTTTGTCGCAGCATCTAAAGCTGAAACAGGATTGATGGTTAATGTATTTGAATTAGCTCCTGAAATTGAACCGCCATTTACTAAATTTACATTTCCTTTTCTCCATTGATAATTCAAACCAATTCCTGTAGCTGTAACTGAAAAACTCGCTGAGCTTCCAATACACGCTGTTTGATTCATTGGTTCAGTCATTGTAAAAGGTGCACAAGAAGTTGGCATATTTACAGTGATTGAATACGTATTGAATTCACCAACACCTGTTAATGCGCGACCGTTCAAGGTTACGTTTGTAAACAAGTTGATTGCACCTTGCGCTAAAATTGTCCCACAAAAAACAGAATTGTCAAGAATGTTAACAGCGCCATCAATTTTCCAATAAACGTTTTTAGCTTGTGCTCCATTGATAAGAATCACTTTAGAACCAACACTCGTTGCAAAAGCACCATTTACTTTAATCACAAAAACTGCATTCGCATTTCCCATTGCATTCAAGTAAAGTGAATCGGTAAAAGTTACTGCACCATTCATCCAATAAGTATGTGGTGTAAGTGTTAAATTATTTCCAAACTGAGCAGGATAAAGCAATTGAATATCGTGCGGAAGTAAATTCATATTGTTGTATGCATTTGTGAAATCTGTTCCACATTGAGAAGTAACACCATCCGGAATTGGGTGAATTGCCCCAGTAATAAATAAAGGATTGAATCCTGTTGTTAAACCACTATTTGTCCCAATATCTCCATTTGCGTAAGTTGGACCTGCAATTGTCAAGGCACCAATTCCTGTAAATAATGAAAAACATTCAGTTGTTCCTAAAGCTGGATTTGCCGGACCAGTTAAAGTAGGACTTCCACATCCAACAGGCGTATAAGCGAAAAGATTGGTAACCGAAATGGCTCCATTGATTGAAAGTGCACGACCTTCTAAAGTATCGCCAGCACTCATTGTAATCGCTGCATTGTTTGCAATCACAGTTCCACGCATTGTTGTTCCAGATGCCATACTTACTAAACCTTCAACCACCCAATAAACGTTACAAGCTTTTGCTCCATTGAGTAATTTCACTTTCGCATTTGCACTCGCAGAAAAAGCTCCACCTATTTTAAAAATAAAAACAGCATCGGAATTTCCTTGCGCATCTAGGTTTAAGGTTAAACTCAAAACTGTAGGAGCTGGAGACGAATAAACACCTGGAGATAAAGTAATGCCGTTTCCTAAAAGCGTTCCTGGGAACAAAGTTGGAATTGTTACGCTTAAGTCGCCATAAGCTGTTAGTAAATCTGCCCCTGCAGCAGCACTTGCTCCATTTTGATCGTTCATCACGCCATCAACGTTTCCGAAATTTGTACTTGAACCAACGTTTGAACCAACGTGACCAGTCAAATGTGTGATTCCTGTGTTTGTTATTGCCCCCACAGTAGTAAAAAGGACAAAGTTTTTAGCTGACCCAAGATTGATGACTTGACCGTAATTGACTCCCGGCAAAGCACACAAAGTGACAAAGGTTAATAATGTAAAAAGTAATTTATTTTTCATATTGATAATTTTAATTCAGTGAAGATTTCACGGTAACAAAGGTTCATCAAGTGGCTTTAAATTTTGTTACACCAATTTTTGAATAAGTTTTATAATTCTAAAAACCCAGATATTTGAAATGAAATGAACGTGATATAAACTTGAATAAAATCAGGTGTTTCTTTCTCTGTTATCAGCAAGAGTTATTCTAAAAACACAACCTATTAATTCTAAACCAATTAATTGCCAAATAATCCAACAGAAAATAATTTTTCTAATCAAACTTTGTAACTTAGCCCAACTAAATAGAAACGGAAGTTATGGCCAATTTAAAAAAAGAAGAATGGGATGAAAGCTACAATCGTCAAGAGAACTTTATTTTTTTCCCAAAGGAAGAAGTAGTTAAGTTTCTAAACCGATTTGTTAGAAAAAAAATGGGGATAAACTCTTTTCGTGATCAACTAAAACTTTCTGAAAATGCAAAAGCGCTTGATTTAGGTTGCGGAATTGGGCGACAAACTATTTTATTGAAAGAATTTGGTTTCGATGCTTACGGTGTTGATATTTCTGAGGTTGCAATTGAACAAGCGAAAGCTTTATCTAAAACATTCGGTTATAATTTAGACGCTAACTTTGTAAGAGTTGAAAAAATTGCTTTACCATTTGAAGATAACTTTTTTGACATTGCTATTTGTGATTCAGTATTGGATAGTATGGAATTTTCATTTGCAAAAAACTACCTCAACGAACTTAACAGAACTGTTAAAAATCTTTTGTACCTCAACTTAATTGCTTCTGATTCTTCTGATTCAAGTGGCGCAGAAGATCTTTTAGTCGAATCTCAACATGAACAAGGTACGATTCAAAGTTTTTACGATGAAAATAGAATTAGAACATTAATCAATGAAACAAATTTCGAAATTATCCAACTCAATAAAAATTCCGTTGAGAACTTGCTCAATAACAGTTACAGCGTAAGATTTAACGTTGTTTTACAAAAAAAAAGCATAAATAATCAATAACTAGATGCGTGAAAAAATATCCGTTGTGGCGAGTGAATTTAATCGGCGATTTAATTAATGGCTGCAAAAGCAATGTAGCTAACCATTAGCAATCAATTTAACAACTATGAAAAGACTAGGAAGGTTTGAAATTGAGTCAATCGAGCAGTTTTTACACATTGACCTCAAAACCTTAAAGGTAGGTCTTAACGATCTTCAAGATTACATCGTAAAAATTAATGAAAGTAACGAAATTGTCTACGTTATTGATAAAGTGTGTGATCATGCAGGTGGAAAATTAATGTTGAAAAAAGGCACAGCTATTTGTCCGATGCACAATTGGCACTTAAATTTAGACACCCTTAAATAAAACGATTCACTTGCGAAAAAAGTTGAAACAGCCTATTCAATTGATGATTCTGGACAATTAATAATCAATGCTGAAAATCGAAGTTTAAAGAATCCATTTCGTCCAAACCATAAAGGGAAGTTAACTATTCGTTGGATAAATCACGCAACCGTTTATATTGAATGTAATGGCGTGACTTTACTTACAGACCCTTGGCTTTTTGGACCTGCATTTTTAACGGGTTGGTGGTTGTACGACCCCTCTCCTATTGACGCAATTGAACTGTTAAAAAAGGTAGATTACGTTTACATTTCACACAATCATCCTGATCATTTACATGCAGAAACACTCTCCATTTTAAGTAAAGAAACTGCCATTCTTACACCAAACTTTCATTCAGGTTCAGCAGAGAATTTTTTAAGAAAGTTAGGTTTCAATAACATCATTCCTTGTGATTTCCTCGACATCATTGAGTTGGGTGAAAATTTTCAAATTAGCATTTTAAAATCTGGAGATTTTAGAGATGATTCAGGGATTTATGTTTGTGCGAATGGAAATGAATTGCTTTTAACAGTTGATTCGAATTATTTAAATCACCATGTTTTACCAACAAATATTGATTTATTGATGACTTCATTTGCAGGAGGAGCAAGTGGTTTTCCGCTGTGTTATGAAAATTACTCGGAGGAAGAAAAAGCGCAAGTTGTTAGAAGAAATCGAAATTCAATCAAATCGAATGTGATTAACTACATGAAAGAAACTTCTCCAAGGTATTACATGCCTTATGCGGGAATGTTTGCTGAATATTCCGAACGAGATAATTATGTGAAAGAAAGAAATGCTAAAAATACTTTTGAAGAATACATTCAAATAGCGATTCATCACAACGTTGAAGTTTTGCGACCTGAGTCAAATAATAGGGTACAATTTGAAAATGGTGAAATTGAAATAGTTGAAATTCCAAACGTTGATTTTTTACAAAAAGAAATTACTTCACATTACATTTCTAATTTAAAACTCGATTATCCTTTTAACCCAGCAATTATAATAGCCTATTTGAAAAATTCAAACTACAAGAAAAAACAAATTTTACAACTCATTCCAACAGATGACAATTTCAATAATTTGGCGGGAGAAATCATTTACGCAGATTTTTATGAAGGGCAATTTAAGAAAATAACCGAAAAAGAACTCATACAAGAAAAGGAAGGCTACAATGTAATGCAAATGAAGATTCGAGCAGAAGTTATTATGTGTGTTGTAAGCAATTTTTTACCTTGGGAAGATCTTTCAATTGGTTTTCAGATGCGTGTTAAACGTTTTCCAAATGAATACGAAATCGATTTTTGGTATCATTTTACCAATATTTACATAGCAAAAGAGAATTTCCGTTATTCCACCTACTGTGGTGCATGTTCTATCATCAACCAAAATCCTATCTGGATCAACCCCAATGTCAAGGAATTGGTAATTACTGAAAAGTTAAGTTAGCTTACTATTCAACTCGCCAAAACATCCAACACGTGTAACAATTCTGCGTCAATTTCTTGATGGTGTTTGGTTGCTTTATCAAAGGACGTTT
>JBILQY010000195.1:0-5386 GCA_044372955.1 Crocinitomicaceae bacterium
TTAAGTGTAAAAAATGCCAATTTGGATGTGACCAAAGCAGAGCATTTAAAGAAAGAATACCTTGCGATTGGTTTGCCGCAAGCTGCGATTAATGGAACTTTTAATAATTTCATTAATCTTCCCGTTCAAGTGTTGGATGCAAAATTCTTCAATCCAGCTGCTGCTGACGGAGAAACGATTTCTTTTCGCGCAGGAACAAAATACAATTCAAGTGCAAACCTTCAAGTGAATCAATTGATTTTCAATGGTTCGTACTTCGTTGGTTTAGAAGCTTCTAAGTTGCTAGTGAAATTACAAGAAACTTTGGTTTCAAAATCAAAAGAAGATGTTGTTTTTGACGTAACACAAGCCTATCACTTAGCAGCTGTTGCGAAAGAAAGTCAACGATTTGTAGATTCTATGGTCATCATCACTGAGAATTTAGTGAACAAGCAAAAAAATTACTTAGAACTTGGAATGATTACACAAGAAGATATCGATCAAATCAGCTATTCGTTGTTGTCTGCAAAAAATGCACAAGCAAGTGCTCAAATTCAATACAATAATGCTTTGACATTGTTAAAAATGGCGATGTTTTACCCATTAGATCAACCGATTGACTTGAAAGAAACAGCAACCGATTTATTGGCTAAAGCTTCTCTAAAAAACACTGGAAATATTGCTTCAAACACAAATCTGATTTTATTACAACAACAAGTTGAAATTGATGCTTTGAACCTTAAAAACAAAAAATCAGCTTATTTACCAACTTTAGGTGGCTACTTCCAACAGAGTTACAATGCATTTAGAAACGAATTTGATTTCTTTAGCTCTAAACCTTGGTTCTCGCAAACCGTTTGGGGTTTACAATTGAGCATTCCTGTTTTTTCGAGTGGCCAACGTAAAGCACAAGTAGATCAAGCAAAAATTGTTGTACTTCAGGATGAGAACAACTACAAAATCACGGAAAATGCGTTGAAAATGCAAGAAATCCAAGCAATCAATAATTTATTGGGAGCACAACAGAAAATGCAATTGCAACAAGAAAACATTCGCTTAGCAGGAAAAATCTACGACAATTCTATTTTGAAACAACAAATTGGAAAAGAAAACAGCATCAACGTAACTCAGAAATACAACCAACTAATGATAGCGCAAAGTCAATATGTTGGCTCATTAGTGGACGTGTTCCAATCAAAATTAACACTCGATAAATTGTATAACCAAATCTTAAACAAATAATAAAAATGAAATCAATAACACTATTCCTTTTATTGACCACAATCGGTCTATTCGTCAGTTCTTGCGGCTCAAAAGAAGAGGTCAAAGCAGAAAAAGAAGTCAATTACTTACCAATGGTTCAATTAGAAGAGGCATCGGTAATGAATTTCACGCATCAAATTACAGCACAAGGTAACGTTACAACAGAGCAAGATGTAATGGTGAATGCCGAAATGGGTGGTTTAATCACAAAAGTGCACGTAAAAGCTGGCGACAGAGTGAGTGCAGGACAAACCTTAGTTTCTTTAGATGTTGCAATATTGAACTCCAACGCAGAAGAAATTCAAACGCAATTAGATTTTGCTGAATATATGTTGAAAAAACAAGAAGAGTTGAAATCGAGAGGTGTTGGTTCAGAATTCGATTATGAAACAGCTAAAAATCAAGTGAAATCTTTGAAATCACGCTTGAATTCATTGAATACTCAAAAAAGTAAATCGTACATCAAAGCTCCTTTTTCAGGTACAATTGACGTGGTAATGGCAAAACAAGGACAAATGGCTGGACCTGCTTCACCGTTAATGCGTTTGGTAAACAACAATTCAGTTGACATCGTTGCGGATATTTCTGAAAAACACTTGAAAGCGGTGAAGGTTGGAACACCAATTAATGTGACTTTCCCAAATTTTAGTGGCAAGGAATTAAACCTTAAAATCACGAATGTTGGAAACTACATCGAGGCAACTAACCGCACATTTAAAATAACAGCGGCTGTAAACAACAATTCAGAATTATTGCCAAATATGTTGGCTGAAGTTCGCATCACAGATATGAATGTTGAAAATGGCTTGGTAATTCCTTCAAAAAGTATCTTGAAATCACAAAACAACGACGATTACGTTTTTGTAGCAACTCCTAGCTCAAAAGGGAATTATTCAGTTAAAAAAGTAAACGTTACTTTGATTGAAAAACAAGATGGTAAAGCATTAATTGAGAAAAATGCAAACATCGTTGACGGCACAAAAATCATCGTTGAAGGTGCTAGAGGAATCACAGAAAAAGATTTAGTTAGAATCAAATAATTAACGAACGAATGGAAAACAACTCAAAGAGTTTTGGGCTAACCACTTTCTCGGTTAATAACACCAAAACCATATTCTTAATTTCTTTCATCATTTTAGTGGGCGGTTTAATCGCTTATACTTCAATGCCGAAAGAAAACTTCCCTGAGCTAAAAATCCCAGAAATTTATGTGGGAATAGCTAAACCAGGTTCTTCGCCTGAGTATATGTCTAAAAAAATTACGCAATCCATTGAAAAAGAAATCGGTGGAATCAAATTTGTGGATGAAATTAATTCTAACTCTGTTCACGGTTACACAACGATTCGCGTTAAATTCGATTTTAAAATGCCTGTTGATGAAGCGCTTCAGAAAGTGAAAGATGCCGTTGACAAAGCGCGAACTAAAGCAGACTTCCCAAAATTGCCAATTGAGCCAAATATCTTTGAATTAGATCCTTCAAAAATGCCAATCTTGAATGTCAATTTGAGAGGCGACAATGCTGTTTTATTAAAAGAGATAGCGGAAACGTTGGAGAAATCTTTGGAAGAATTACAAGAAATCAGTGAAGTAGATATTCGCGGAATTCAAGAACAAGAAATGCGCATCGAAGTAGATCCAATCAAAGCACAAGCGGTGAATGTGACTTTGGATGACATTGAAAACGCAGTGAATTCGGAGCACCAAACCATTCCAGGAGGAGAAGTTTTAATGGATGGAATGCGTAAAACGATTCGTATCGAAGGAGAATTTAAAGATGCTGATGAATTGAAAAGGGTCATCGTTAAACAAGATGAATTTCTTCCAGTTTATTTAGAAGACGTTGCTGAAGTTTACTTCGGAAATGCTGACACAACTTCTTATGCTCGTGAGTTTGGTCAATCAGTTGTAATGCTCGACATTAAAAAACAAGGTGGTGAAAACTTATTAGATGCTTCTGACAAGATTAATAAGTTGATTAAAACCGCTAAAAATGACGGAACCATTCCAAAAAGTGTGGAAGTTTCTTTGACAAATGACCAATCAAACAGCACGCGCGATATGGTCTCCAACTTGGAAAACTCAATCATTTTCGGGATTATCTTGGTAGTTGGTGTCCTTTTGTTCTTCCTTGGATTGCGTAATGCTCTTTTCGTTGGAGTAGCGATTCCACTTTCGATGTTAATGTCCTTTATGATTTTGAATTTAATGGGCGTTACCTTGAATACGATGGTTTTATTCTCCTTGGTTCTCGCATTGGGAATGTTGGTGGATAATGGAATCGTAATCGTTGAAAATATTTACCGCTTAATGGATGAAGGATACAGTGCTAAAAAAGCTGTAATTGAAGGAGTTGGTGAAGTTGCTTGGCCGATTATTTCTTCGACAGCTACGACCGTTGCAGCCTTCGTACCGCTTGCGTTATGGCCTGGAATCATTGGTGAGTTTATGAAATTCTTGCCATTGACCTTGATGATTGTATTGGCCTCTTCCCTATTCGTGGCTTTGGTTATCAATCCCGTTTTGGCAGTAACGTATATGAAAATGGGACAAAGCAAACCCATCAAAAGAAACGCATTTATTGCTTCGATTGCATTATCGGTTGTAGGCGCTTTATTCTTATTATTTGGTTTTATTTCTTTTGGAAACCTGCTTGTTTTCTTCGGAATAATGGTTTTAGTGAATTTGTTTATTCTTTATCCTGGCACAATTGCTTTCCAAGAAAAATTCTTGCCGCGAATGGATAATGCTTACGAACGCTTTTTGACATTTGCGCTCACAGGCAAAAGCCCAATTAAATTCTTACTTGGAACAGTTGGATTATTGTTTTTTTCAATTGTACTTATGTTTGTTTTCCCTCCGAAAGTTGAATTTTTCCCAGATAATCAACCAGGTTATGTGAATGTATTCATTTCCCATCCAATCGGAACGGACATTAAGGTCACTAATCAAACAGCCTTACGTGTTGAAAAAGACATCAATAAAATCTTGGAAGAATATATGGATGAGGATGATACAACAGGAATTCCTGAAAACAAACGTATTATCAAATCAATTATCTCGCAAGTTGGTGAAGGTACAAGTGACCCAGCGCAAGGAGTAACAATGGGAAGTACGCCTCACAAAGCGAGAATTACAGTTAATTTCCTTGAGTTTCAATACCGCGGCGATTACAGCACCTCAGAAATTATGAAGAAAATTCAAGATGGTTTGAAAGGAAAATACAATGCTGACGTTGAAATTTCAGTAGCTAAAAACTCAGATGGTCCGCCACAAGGTGCGCCAGTTAACATTGAGGTAACCGGAAGAGGTGAATACCGCGATTTGTTGGTTGAGGCTGAAAAAATCAAGAATTATTTAGATCGTCAGAATGTTCCCGGATTAGAAAAACTAAAATTAAACGTTGAATCAAATCGTCCTGAAATTCCAATTCAAGTAGATAGAGAACAAATTAGAAAATTAAATGCTTCCACTTACCAAGTTGGTATGGCGATTCGTAAATCCTTGTTAGGACAAGACATTTCTACCTACACCAAAGATGAAGAATCGTATGACATCGTGGTACGTTTCAATGAAGAAAGCCGCGACAACATCGATGCAATCTTAGAACAGCGTTTGATTTTCAGAAACAACAAAGGGCAATTGATGAACATTCCGATTCGTTCGGTAATTAAAAACCCAGAGGAAATTTCTTCGTATTCGGCGGTAATTCGTAAAGATCAAATTCCATTGGTTGCAATTACTTCAAATATCACTGAAGGAGCAAATGCCAATGAAGTTGTTGCTATCTTGAAGAAAAAAATGGAAAAATTTGAAAAAGACGGAAACCTTCCCGAAGCCGTTCAATATCGTTTCGCAGGACAACAAGACGAACAAGCAAAAGAAATGGCTTTTTTAACAAATGCTTTATTGGTTGCTGTTTTCTTAGTGTTATTGATTATTGTTGCACAATTCAATTCATACTCAGCTCCTGCTGTAATTATGTTCTCCGTTGTTCTATCTTTAATTGGTGTGTTCCTTGGATTAGTGATTTCAGGTCAGAATTTCGTTATCATTATGACGATGATTGGAATTATTTCTCTCGCCGGTGTCGTGGTAAACAATGCCATCGTATTGATTGACTATACCAATATGCTTCAAAAAGAA
>JBILQY010000262.1:0-4190 GCA_044372955.1 Crocinitomicaceae bacterium
AAAATCTTTAAATTGTTTTCTCGAACTGAAGATTTTTAAAAATTCTGAACCCACTGAACGTTTGGTTGCTTTTGTATCGTCCTCTAGCGAAGATTCCGATGTTTCAACGGTTGAATTCTCAATCAAAGGTGCTTCTTGCATTAATTCATTAAATGCTTCGTTCATTTTTGCCAAATGATCTGCTTTTTCAAAATTTTCCTTTGCCTTCTTTTGATATCCCAATTTTTCTTGCAAAAGTCCCAAGTTATTAATTGAAATGGCATCCTCAGGATCATATTGTATGGCGAGTTCATAATCAATCAGTGCGGCTTGTGTATCCCCAAAAAAATCTTTTGCATAAGCTCTTGCAGCATAGCGATAACCATAAGATGGATCAAGTTCCACTGCTTTATCAAAATCGGATAATGCGAGCGATTTGTTTTTCAAATGAATATGCAAAACACCTCTATCACTGTATAAATTAGGCTCATCTGGAAAAAGATAAACTAAATTATCAAAAAGTATCAAGGCTTCAGGGTAAGACTGATTTTTTAGAAGTTGATACGCTTTTTCGTGCTCGAGATTCAAGAAGGTTTGCATAAATTAAAAAACAAGTAGTTGAATGAATTGTTTACAAACGTTCCAAAGGTGTTTTCACGCCTTCAACGAGTGAGTAACAAGCTAATTTATCTTTGAAAACAGATGATTTGAAAATAGAACGATTTAACAACATTCGCACACATTCTTGAATTCCTTCAACGATTGATGGATGTGGGTGAATCAACTCCGAAAGCACTTCGATTGGCATATTTAGTTTAATCAATAATCCAACTGCTTGAATGGCTGTGGAAGCGTGTGCACCAACAACGCGCATTCCCAAGATTCGCATTTCACTGTCATTTGTAACAATAATTTTGAAAAAACCTTGTGTTTTGCGCATTGCAATCGCACGTGTAATTAAAGAATAATCAATTTTCACTACTTTAATAGGAATGCTTTGTTCTACACATTGTTGTTCGTTAAAACCAACCGATGCCACCTCTGGATTTAAGAACATAATCGTACAAATATTGTCGTAGTTCAACAATTCGGGTTTGTTACCAAATGCTTTTTCAACAGCATGTCGCGCTTCGATTTCACCCATATTAACCAAAGCAATACGTCCCGAAACATCACCAACAGCATAAATATTTGGAACATTCGTTCGCGTATCTTCATCGCCAATGTGTACTCCGCGTTTAGACATAGAAACACCCGCATTTTCTAAACCTAAATTTTCAATATTTGGCTGACGACCAATGGATAAAAGTGCTTTTTCAACACGAATTACTTCTCTGCTTCCATCTGGATAAGATAACTCATATTCCACTTCACCATCTATTTTTTCTAATCGTTCTAATTTCGCATTGGAATGAATAACCACTCCTTTATCTGTTAAATTACTGGAAATCAATCGAGAAATATCAGCATCTTCAAAAGGTAAAATACGCTCTTGACGGTCAATTATATAGACTTTTGTGCGGCCAAAATTTGAGAAAATAGTTGCGTATTCACAACCAATAACCCCAGCACCAACAATAACTAAACTTTTAGGATAATCTTCAATGTTGTCGATTCCATTACTCGTAAGAATCACTTTTTCATCTACATCAAATTCGGGCATTCTTCGCGGACGACTTCCAGTTGCAAGGATAATATTTTCGCCCCAAACAACTTTCTCTTCGCCTTCGTGTGTTATTCGAACTTCATTTTTAGAAAGTAAAAAGCCATGCCCACGTTCGTAATGAAGTAGTTTGTGCATTGTTTCAGTTTGCAATAACTTGATATGCGCTGAATATTGGAATTTGCGTTCAAAAATAGCTTCAGCTAAATTTTTCTTTACATCTTCCCAGGAGAGTTCAAATTTTGTTCTTCCTTTAGATACAATCATATCGTTCACATCAGCAACACGATTGGAAAGTTCCCATAAGGTTTTTGATGAAAGTGCGCCATTGTAAACACCAGCTCCACCCACTTTATCCATTTCGATTAAACAAACACGTTTTCCGAAATCTATTCCACGCATTGCAGCAGCATACCCAGCAGGACCTCCACCAATGACAATCAAATCAAATTTTTCCATCTACTTTAAATTCGGTGTAAATATAGTTATTACCTGAGTTCAATTCTTTAATCCTGAATTCAAGCATAAGTAAAACTACTTTTGAACTAATAAGCGAACACTTTTTACGCCAATAGTTGTTTGAATTTGTAATAAATACAACCCATTCGTCCAATTTGCAACAGAGAATTCATAACTGTCAGAAATAAAAGGTTTTAGTTCTGTAATTTCTTGTCCCATTAAATTGTAAACGTGCACTTTTTCTAAAGCTACACCATTTGGAATAGATAAAGAAACCAAGTCTGATGAGGGATTTGGAAAACAATTAATTTCATTTATTAGTAAATCGTTTAGACCTAAAGTTGCTGGATTTCCAATACGAATATTGTCCAAGTAAATATTGTTTCCTGCTTTTGAATCGAATGTAAACTTAAACTGCAAATTATCAGTTAAATAAGCACTAGTAATATTGGTAACGATATCATTTTTCCAAAATGCATCACTTGAAGGAATGAAATTTTCAGTAACCAAAGTATCCACTGTTCTTAAAGTACTTGACCCATTTAAGGTTTTACGAATCAACCACGTTTCACCACAATCGGTAGAAATTGAAACCTTTAATTGTTCGTTTCCAGTTGTTTGTTTTCTTGCATACGCATAATCATACGAAATAGCAATTGCATTTAATCCGCTTGCATCAAATGGTTGCGAAATAAATTCATAGGCTCCAGTTGCTCCTGTGGTAAAATTTTGTACGCTTAAACAACCCAAACTATTAAATCCTGTTGTTTCGATTCTCGTCCAGTTGTTTGGGGCATTTTTAGGAATTACCGACCAATGTTCATCAAAATGTGTATCTGTATCAAACGGTTCATGTAAACCATCGATTGTTCCTGTTTCAGGTAAAATGGTAATGTAATCAATTTCGTTTGCTGTCAAATTTTGATTGCCATTTGAAACCGCCAAATTTACCGCGTACTTGCCTGGAGTATTAAATGTTACTGTAATTGTGGAATCAGTTGTTGCAGATAAGTTTCCGCCAGTAATTGTCCAAATTCGTGATTGAACACCGTGTAAGGAAACATCAGTAAGTGTTATTGTTTCACCCACACAAGCAATTCTTTTATCGGCAACAAATTTTGCTTGACAAAGATTAGAACTTGTCCCATCAATTCCGGTTGCAATTAAATTAGATGGTGACCATAAGTTATTTCGATTTGCCACAGTTGAATTCAGACAAGCATGCATTCTCGTTTTTTGACCTTCCGTAAACATCAAAGCACAATAGGCGTAATCCATGTAGTTTTGAACATTATCTAGACTTCCACAAGAAGCATTGTTTAACCCGCAACTAGACCAACCAATAGTTAAAGGTGTATCTTCCACTTCATCATCTACAGCGCAATTATTGGGATTTCCAACAGGCAAATAAAAATAGTTAGGTACATTGTTTCCTCCCCAAATGTGTTGTAAATTCAAGTAATGTCCAACTTCATGAGAGAGAACTGTTCGTCGAAAATACTCAGAAGTTCCGATGGTTCCAATGTAGTCATGTGCCATCACGATACCATCCCATTGCGCAATTGTGTCCGCAGCAGAGGGTAACAAAGCATGACCAGCCAACCCAGCAGCTTCAGCACAGATGTAAACATTCAAGTATTTATTTGGTGGCCAGTGAATTAAACTTTTTACTTGATGATCTCCAATTGAAGTTAAAGGTGAAACCGTTCTTGTAATTCCACTCGTACAATTGCCATTGGGGTCTTTTTGCGCCAATCTAAATTCAATTTGTGGGTCAGCAGCAATTGATTTGAAAGCATTTACGATATCAGCAGTGTCAGCATTTAATTTTCTGAACTGAATGTTCAATTGCTTTACTGCATCGAGAATTTGATCGTCATTGATGTTTTCAACACCATAATTATGTATCACATGAAAAACAATTGGAATAACGTAAAGCGCATCACTTTTTTCGTGGTTCTGTTTTTCATAAGCTTTTGTATCAGCTTGCAAACGTTCGTAAGCACGCAAAATTCCAGCATTGTATTCTGGATGCGTTTTGAATAATTCTTGATGCATTTCATCCGTTCCACAGTGTTTTGGTGTGTTT
>JBILQY010000196.1:0-5363 GCA_044372955.1 Crocinitomicaceae bacterium
TTCAGTGTACATTAAATCTGCACCATACTTTTTACACAGCGCTCTAAACGGAGGGTCACTCACATCTTCCATTGGTGCCAATAAAAGCGGAAAATCTCCTAATTCAATGTCGCGAATTTTTACCATTCTAATTTTTTATTTTTTTGCTTGTTCTATTACTTTCAAGTAATTTTTCAACTCTTGCTCGTTTTCAGATTTCAAAACCATTAACATTTCATCCGATTCTACAACAATGTAATCTTTCAAACCATCTAATAGTACCAATTTATTGTTTGGCACATTTATCAAGCAATTTTCAGAATTAAAAGTGAAAACATTGTCCCCAATAATTGAATTGTTTCTTTCGTCTTTATGCAAATGTTGATTCAAACTTCCCCAAGTTCCAAGGTCGCTCCAATCGAAATCAGATAAAACAACAGAAACATTTTTGGCATGCTCCATTACTGCAAAGTCAATTGAAATATCATCGCATTTATCAAAAGCATGGAAAACAGCTGCTTCTTCTTTCAAACCATTGTCGTAAACAGTTAAATTATCTGCAAAAAGGTTGAATAAACGCGGTTGAAAAGCTTCCAATGCGTCAAGAATCACTTTCGCCTTCCAAACAAAAATCCCAGCATTCCAATAGAAATTCCCAGCATTCACAAAAGATTTAGCTGTTTCCAAGTCTGGTTTTTCTCTAAAATTAGTTACTTCATACGCTTGGTTCGCTTCAACTCCTTGCGAATTATCAAACTCTATGTAGCCATAACCTGTGTCGGGACGGGTTGGAGCAATTCCCAATGTTACCAAGTGATTTTTGGAACTTGAAGTTTCAATAGCAGTATTTATGATTTCACAAAAACGTTGACTATCCAAAATCAAATGATCTGATGGTGTAATGATTAAAGTTGCATCCTCATTTTCATGATAAATTTTCGCAGCAGCATAAGCAATACATGGAGCTGTGTTTTTACGCATAGGCTCACACAAAACTTGATGTTCTTTTAATTCAGGTAATTGCTCAAGTACTAATTCTTTATAAATCGTATTTGTTAAAATATAAATTTGTTCATCGGGCATTAAATCTTGTAAACGCTCAAAAGTCAAACGTAAAAGCGACTTTCCAATTCCAAGAACATCTAAAAACTGTTTTGGTTTTTGCGGTGTTGACATTGGCCAAAAGCGGCTTCCAACGCCACCAGCCATAATTAATCCGTAGTTGTTATTTTTCATGACTTTCAATTATTTGTATAGTTGCCAAAGCATGAACTAAATATTGTTTTCCGCTTAAATCAGTGCAAAGATACCTACTCCTTCTCAAATTTCCTTTTTTAAATACCTTTCCATTCAATGAAAAATGTGAATGCATCGGAATCTCTTCTAAAGTATGCGATTGTTGAGCACTTGGTTTGTCGTATTTTTTTAAAGCACGAGATAAATTTAAGTCAGAGCAGGAGGATGCTTTGGTGTTGGTAAAACTTTTCCATAGTGCTTTTTCAAGTTCATGAGGTAAATGTTTACTGTCCAAAACGGGAATTAATAATTCTCTAAACGCATTTTTCCATTCTTCGCCATGAGGATTTACCCGATGACCATATTTATTAAAGGTTCTTAAATGGGCAATTTCATGCAAAGTGGTGACTAAAAAACTGTATGGATTCAAATCCCCATTTACTGTTATAACCGGAATTTCCCCTTGTGCGTTCGCACGAAAATCGCCGAGTTTGGACTTTCTTCCAGGAACAATTTTAAATAAAACTTTGCTGGAGAGAATTGTATCCACTAAATAAGGGACAAATTCTTCCGGTGCAAATCGCTTTAATGTTTCAGAATAGCGTGTTTTTTTATCCATTTTTTCGAGCTAACAAAAGTACGAAAGAATAAGTTTCAAATTAGTGTGCTTTCTAACGTGAAAATATTGTTTAATTTAGCGAGTTGAAGGCATGAAAAATATAGGAAAATACATCTTGATGTTAAAAATCGTTTTCACAAAACCTAATAAGTGGCGTGTGTTTTTTGAACGATTAGTAGAGGAATTAAATGGAATTGGAATTAACTCTTTACCAATTGTGGCATTAATGTCCACTTTCATTGGTGGAGTTATTGCACTTCAAACAGCCTCCAATATGTCAAGTCCTTTATTGCCAGCATATACCGTTGGTTATATTACCCAATCAAGTACCATTTTAGAATTTTCACCTACCATTATTTCGTTGATTTTAGCAGGTAAAATTGGTTCAAATATTGCATCTGAAATTGGGACTATGCGAGTAACAGAACAAATCGATGCTTTGGAAATCATGGGAGTCAACTCTTTGAATTTTTTGGTTTTACCTAAGGTTACAGCTGCCGTTTTATTTTTTCCCATTTTGGTAATCTTTTCCATGGCTTTGAGTATGTTCGGTGGGTGGATTTCATTGGTTTTATCTAATTTATCCACAACGGAGGAATATGTTTTAGGATTAAGGGCCTTTTTTGATCCGTTTAATATCAAATATGCTCTTTCAAAAACAGTTGTATTTGGATTTTTAATCGTTTCTGTTTCCTCTTACTATGGCTACTATGTTAAAGGAGGTTCTTTGGATGTTGGAAAAGCTTCAACGCAAGCAGTTGTTAGTAGCAGTGTAACAATTTTGATAGCAAACTTTTTATTAACACAAATGATTTTGTTGTAATGGTTGAAGTTATCAATGTAAATAAATCTTTTGGAGAAAACCCAGTTTTAAAAGAGGTTAACGCCCGATTTGAAAAAGGAAAAGTAAACCTAATCATTGGTCAATCTGGTCAAGGTAAATCCGTTTTAGCTAAATGCATGGTAGGTTTACACGAAGTTGATTCTGGACAAATTTTATATGATGGTCGTGATTTTACGCAATTAGATCGTTATGAAAGAAGTAAAATCCGTCAAGAAATTGGGATGCTTTTTCAAGGCGCTGCTCTTTTTGATTCAATGACAGTTGAAGGAAATGTAATGTTTCCATTAATTATGTTTACGAAAATGACAAAAGGTGAAATGCAAAAAAGGGTAGATTTTTGCCTTGAACGAGTGAATTTACTTGGAAAAAACAAACTGTATCCATCCGAATGTAGTGGTGGTATGCAAAAACGAATTGGTATTGCACGTGCAATCTCTATGAATCCGCAATATCTTTATTGTGATGAACCTAATTCTGGCTTAGATCCTCAAACTTCAATTCTGATTGACGGATTAATCCAAGATATCACTGCTGAATATCAAATGACTACGATTGTCATCACGCATGATATGAATTCGGTTATTGAAATTGGCGATAATATAATTTTCATTTACAAAGGACAAAACTGGTGGCAAGGAAATCGAGAAACAATCATTACAACGGATAATCCTGAAATTGGCAACTTTGTTTATGCTTCTCAATTCATGAAAGACATCCGAACTTCCATGCAAGAAAAAAGAAGATAATTTTTTCAGAAGTAATTTGTTTTTCAAAAATATAATTATCTTTGCAACCCGATTTTAAGGATTAAATCTTTAAAATCAACAAGAATCTAAAGTGATTCTTCAAAATTGAAATAATTGCGGATGTGGTGAAATTGGTAGACACGCCAGACTTAGGATCTGGTGCCGAGAGGTGTGCGGGTTCGAGTCCCTCCATCCGCACTGTTAGGTCTCGTTTGTTGAAAGCGAGACCTTTTTTATTTAATACAATTTAAAAAACAAGTAACAATGAACATTTTACGCGAAGATGTTGATGCACTAAATGCAGTTTTAAGAGTTCAAATCAGTCCTGAAGACTATCAAGCTAATGTTAAAACGGCATTAGAAAAGTACAGAAAAACAGCCAAAATTCCTGGATTTAGACCTGGAAATGTACCTTTCGGATTAATACAAAAACAATACGGAAAATCTGTTTTAGCAGAAGAAATCAATAAATTGACTAACAACGGATTATACAATTACATCACTGAAAATAAGTTAGATGTTTTGGGGAATCCTATTCCAAAAGAAGATGCGCCTGCAATTGGGGATTTTGATAAACCTGCAGATTTTGAATTTTCTTTCGAAATCGGTCTTGCTCCTAGTTTTGAACTTGGTATTGCCGGTAAGAAATTTGACTACCCTTCTGTAAAAATCGACGATACATTAATCAACAAACAAATCGAAGACTTACAAAGACGCTATGGCAAATTAACTTCTGTTGAAACAGTTGGAGAAAAAGACATGGTGTTAGGTAAATTTGAAGAAGTTTCTGAAACAGGAGCTATTAAAGAAGGAGGTATTTCTCATTCAACAACCATTTCACTTGAATTTTTAGCTAAAAAAGAAGCTTCTGAATTATTAAAAGGTAAAAAGGTTGCTGAATCATTTGAATTAGACCCAAGTTTAGTTGCAAAAGATGAAGCAGACAAAGCAGCTCTTTTAGGATTGAAAGTTGAAGATTTAGCTAATTTGAACACTAAGTTTCAGTTCACTATTTCCGACATCAAACAAATGGAAATAGCTGAATTGAATGAAGAACTTTTTGCTAAATTGTTCATGGATGGTGAAGTAACCACAATTGAGGAATTAAAAGCTAGAATTGCAGATGATTTAAGTAAAATGTTTAGTGAGGATTCTGACAGGATTTTAACTAGAGACGTTTACAATTATCTTTTAGAGGAAACAAAAATGGAATTTCCAACAGCGTTTTTGAAAAGATGGATTAAATCATCAAGTGAAAAACCAGTAACAGACGAAGATATTGAAAATGAATTTGATGCATACTTGAAATCGTTGAAATGGCAATTAATTCAATCAAAAATCTTTACTGAAAACAACCTTAAATTAACAAACGACGAAGTTATTCAACACACGAAAGGTTTGTTAATTGGAAACTATGCTCAATACGGAATTCCAGCACCAGATGATGCAGAATTGACTGAAACAGCTCAACGTTTATTGAAAAACAAAGAGCAAGCGAATGGAATTTATGATCGTTTGGCTGAGCAAAAATTAACAAGTTACTTCAAAACAGCGGTTGCTTTAACCAATAAAGAAGTTAGCTATGATGAATTTGTTGAAATTGCTTCAAAATAAAATTAAATCGACATTTTAAATTTAAAGACCTTTCATTTGAGAGGTCTTTTTTGTTAAAAGGTTTTTTTAACAAGCCTTTTTTAAGATAAATAGTATCTTTAGCAACCTTAATTGATTTTATGTTAAACGGTAAAAAAATTGGTGTCGTACTTCCTGCATACAACGCCGCTGCCACTTTAGAAAAAACGTATAATGAAATTCCATTTGACATCATAGACGAAGTGATTTTAGTGGACGACAACAGTAAAGACAACACTTCTGAAGTAGCTAAACAACTCGGAATCAAACACATTATCAGGCATGAAAAAAACAAAGGTTATGGTGG
>JBILQY010000197.1:0-5361 GCA_044372955.1 Crocinitomicaceae bacterium
ACTATGGCTGGCAAAATGTTCCAGCTAATTCAAGTTATAGTGGTGGAACAACAAATACATTAACTGTAAATAATGTTCAGTTGTCAAATCATAGCCAACCTTTTCGTGTGATTGGTTCTAATGGAAACTGCACAGACACTTCCAACATTGCAACCATTCAAATTGCTGATACGTGTATTACCAATGTAACCGTTTACGACACCCTTTTAACCACTGTAACGGACACATTAATCATCAACACAACTCTTGGTTTACCGGCGCCAAATAACGAGAATACCATTTTGATTTATCCCAACCCAGCAAGCGACCACATCACCATTGATAATGGCAATTACACAGCAATGGCTGGTTATACGATTAAAATTGAGAACAATGCAGGACAACAAGTTTTCCAAAGCTTAATCAATCAAGCGCAATTTTATGTGGATTTGAGTACTTGGTCGGGTAACGGCTTGTATTTCGTTCATTTAATTGACGCTCAAGGAAATACCGTTACGGTTAGGAAGATTGTTTTACAATGATAAATGGTTGAAACCATTTTTATGGTTGATTTTTCAAATAGGGTCGGGATTAATCCCGACCCTATTTGTTTAAATGTGTTTGGATGATCCATTTCAATGGATTGCATTTTGTTGACCTCATCAATCCGTAAAAATAATACGGTGATAAATCAAAAATTTGTTTTAGTATAATTCTTATGAGAGGGAAAGAAAACTGTCCAATCTGCAATTACTACCACTATAAAATATGTTGCGCGGAAGTGTTGGCAAATGACATCGAATTTACTACTGTAAATGAAAGTGCTTTTATAACCGATATTGAATCAGAAGGTGACACGAAAATTGAGTTGGTGAAGTGGTCAATTTTAAACTAAAGGGGCTAGCTTTAGACACGACGACTATGGATTTAAAGTCAAAACAAGTGAACAATTATGTAACAAAAAAGCTACTGATAACAAGGTAAATAACGTAATTTTGTACATCTATTTAATTTTAAAAACGCAAAAATAATGTTCTCTAAAATTGTCTTTTCGACGCTTGTTTGGAATTTAATAACATTCCAATGTTTCTCACAACAAACAAATTATGCTGAAAAATCGAATTGGGCTGTACTTCCTGGAAATTATTCCAAGGAACTTTCGAGTTATTTAAAAGATTCAAGTTTACTCTCTAAAGTGGATGTGTTTTATGTGTATCCAACCGTTTTTTTGGATAAATCAGACCAACGTTGGAACATTCCGGTAGATGATGCCGAACAGCGCAGAAAAATCATTGAAAATGCGGTACGTTTTCAAGCTTCGGCTTGGGTAGAAGCAGGAAGAATGTATGTTCCTTTTTACCGCCAAGCGCATATTCGTTCGTATAGAAACATTGAAACAGGCGGTCGAGATGCACTTTTGCTCGCTTATTCTGATGTGAAGGCGGCTTTTCAATATTATTTAGATCACCACAACAATGGTCGTCCAATAATTTTAGCAGGTCACAGTCAAGGATCAACGCATTTGATGTTATTATTGAAAGAGTTCTTCGACAATAAACCACTTCAAAGGCAATTGGTAGCGGCTTATTTGCCGGGAATTGGTATTAAGAAAACAGAATATCAAAGTTTGAAATTATTGACGGATTCTACCCAAACGGGAGGATATGTGAGTTGGAACACCTTCAAAAAGAAATTAAGTAAAGAGAAATATGAAAACTGGTACAAAGGTTCTTCGGTGGTGAATCCTGTAACGTGGGATTTATCGAAAACAGCCGACAGAAATAATCACAAAGGATTTTTGTTCAACAACAACACCTTGTATTCCAAATCATTCACAACTCACCTCATTGATGGTGCAATTTGGATTTCAACCCCGCATTTTCCATACCGCAGTATGGCTTGGACAATGGACGATTACCACATTGGCGACGTGAATCTATTCTGGGAAGATGTCCGCCACAATGCTAAGTTGCGGGCGAATGAGTTTATTAAGGCTGGGAAGTAATTATTGGTATTTAGATATAATTTTCCATCAAAACGCTGCCTCACAGCTAAACTCCACTAGTTCTTTTGTTATTGGATGTTTAAATTGAATCCATTGAGCATGTAAGCATAAGCGTTCACCTTTCGTACCGTATAAATCGTCTCCAACAATCGGACAATTTAACCCCAATTGATGGGCAGCGTGCACGCGCAATTGGTGCGTTCGTCCAGTGATTGGAAAAAATTGAATGCGCGTTTTTCCGTTTTCGTAAGCTAAAACTTTATACTTCGTGAACGCATTTTTTCCGTGCTCGTAGCAAACCAATTGTTTTGGCCGGTCTTCTAAATCTACACGTAAAGGCAAAGAAATAGCACCTTCTGTTTCGTTTACAATTCCATCCAAAAGGGCGATGTATGATTTTTTGACCACGCGACGAATAAATTGGGATTGCAAGTGTTTGTAAATTTCCTCCGATTTGGCAATCAATAATAAACCTGATGTGGACATATCCAAACGATGAACCAGCAATGGACCACTTGCAGTTGGGTACTGTAAACGGATGCGCTCGTATACTGAATCTTTCAATTCTTTACCGGGAACAGATAAAAAATCAGGAGGTTTATTTACAAGTAAAAGGTAATCATCTTCGTAAATTATAGGAATCTTTTTTACGGTTGCTTGTTCCAACATTGGGTTTTTCTCTAAAGAAATTCCTTCCAACATGTGTGCTAAAATCGGTTCACATTTTCCCCGACAAGCAGGGTAAAATTGTTCGTGTAAGCGCACCTCCGAACTAGGTGATTTTCCCCACCAAAATTCCGCCATACAAATGGGTTGTAGCTGATGTAAAAAAGCATATTGCAATAACTTCGGTGCTGCACATTCTCCTGCTCCAGCTGGTGGGGTTTGGAAGACCGTTGCAGAAAAAATAGCTAGTAAGCTTTTCTTTTTTAGCGCTTGATTTAAAAAGGTGTATTTCTCAAAAATCTCTTTTTGTAGCAAGGATGATTTTAAAGCGCGCTCTTCTTTCAATTTTATAATTACTTGCTCCAGTTTTTGAAATTCAGCATCTAATTCCGCATAATTCAAACTTATTTCGCGAATAAAATCTTTTGCGGCCAATTGTTCACGAATACTTTCGGTTTTCAATTCTTCAATTAATTGCAACTGTTCTGCTTCGTTAAGCGCTGATTTTGCAGCTGAACGTTTCTCATCTCGTACCTTTTTGGAAGCTTTCAAGGCTTGTTTTTTAGCAGCAATTTCGGTAGCTAAATTTGCTTTAGACTCTTCTAAATTTATTTTTAATTGAAGGTAGTTTGCATCATTTTCCAGCGCTTGAATTTGGAGAGTAATGTTGTTCACTTCCACTTCTCCTACTCTAAAAAAATTGCCGTTTTCAAGCAAATCGAACACGGGTGGAACGAATCTTTTGTGGTGATTTTCGTCAGCAAGTTTACCCGAAAAAGCAGCTAAATAACCCAATTCTCCAGCTAGATTTTTAACCACTAAAACGCCAAACATTTTTCCGATTTGTAAACTTTTATCGTTTTCATCGAAGCCAAAATTGTGCGAAAAGTCAGTTTGATTTTTGAGGTAATTTTGCAACTCACGACAAGCTACTAAACTTAAAGGATGAGGCGAATAATAAAACGGATAAGTAAAATGTTCAGGTAGTTCAATTGTACTAACGTCGGACAGAAAAGGAGTAAAAGACACGAAAGAATTTTTCTGCGAAGTTATCAATTATTATTTCCGATTTATCAATGCTTCTTCCCACCTTTTCCTTTGCTCTTTTCATGGCCTTTTGATTTTCCATTTTGGTGACCTTTTCCTTGGTTTCTATTAGAAGGATGAGGTGCTGGAAAACAATATGTCACATTCGTTGTATGAGAATGAGGTTTCTTTTTTAGATGATGGTGCACATGTTTCTTTTGTGGTTTAGCTATCTCTTGTAAGGCAAGTGCATTAATGAACTGAGGTGTTACACACTTCTTTCTCACTCTTACACTTCCAACTTGACACCAAACACAAAGGGTTTTTTCGGTGAAATAAATCGTTAAATATTGCCATCAAATAGCTAACTTCGCACAAAATTTTTTTTCCAGCGACCATGAGTGATGCTATAAAACACGAGTGTGGGATTGCCCTTTTGAGGCTCAAAAAACCCTTAGATTTTTACCTTCAAAAGTATGGGTCAGCACTTTACGGGGTCAATAAGCTGCACTTACTGATGGAAAAACAGCACAATCGTGGGCAAGACGGTGCAGGTTTGGCAAATATCAAATTCGACATGCAACCTGGTGAGCGCTACATTTCTCGAACGCGTTCCATTGCTAAAAGCCCCATTCAAGATATTTTCGACCAAATTAACGAGCGCTTTGAGCAAATTGCAGAGGAAAATCCAGAAAATTTAAAAGACATTGAATACCTCAAAAAAAATGCAGGCTTTACTGGCGAATTGTTTTTAGGACATTTACGGTACGGAACTTTTGGTAGAAATTCAATTGAAAGTTGTCACCCATTTTTAAGACAAAATAATTGGATTACACGTAATTTAGTGGTTGCAGGAAATTTCAACTTAACTAATGTTGACGAACTGTTTGATGTGCTAGTGCGTGTTGGACAGCATCCAAAAGAGAAATCAGATACCGTGACTGTTTTAGAGAAAATCGGACATTTTTTAGATTGCGAAAACGACGAATTATTCAAACAATATAAAATTCTTGGTTACAGCAACACGGATATTTACCAAAAGATTGCTGAACAAATTAACTTAGTAAAAATCCTGAAAAAAGCTTCAGAAGATTGGGACGGAGGCTACGCAATGGCTGGACTTTTAGGTCACGGTGATGCTTTTGTTTTGCGCGACCCAAATGGAATTCGTCCTGCTTTCTGGTATGAAGACGATGAAATTTGTGTGGTTGCTTCCGAACGTCCTGTGATTCAAACTGCTTTCAATTTAAAAGTGGACGACATTCAAGAATTGAAACCTGGTCACGCTTTGATTATCAAGAAAAACGGAAACGTTTCAGAAGAGTTAATCAACGAGCCTTTGACACCTTTGAAATGTTCGTTTGAACGTATCTATTTTTCAAGAGGTTCAGATGCCGACATTTACAAAGAACGCAAAGCACTAGGACGATTAATTGTTCCCCAAGTTTTAAAAACGGTAGATTACGATTTTGATAATTCGGTTTTTTCTTTTATTCCAAATACAGCTGAAGTTTCATTTTATGGCTTAATCAAAGGATTGGAAGAGCATTTAAATGAAGAAAAAATCAAACAAATTCAAGCTTTGGGTGCTAATCCAAGTTTGGAAGCTATTGAAGAAATCATTCACCGTAGAGCACGTATTGAAAAACTAGCAATCAAAGACGCTAAATTGCGCACCTTCATCA
>JBILQY010000198.1:0-5359 GCA_044372955.1 Crocinitomicaceae bacterium
ACTTGCAGGCAATTTAGCTTTATTGACACAAAGCCAAAATAGCAAGTTTGGCAACAAGTCGTTTGAAAAAAAGAGCGAACTTTTTCAAGACACAGCTTTGTCAAGCTACACAGAAATAAGAGAAAAAACTCAATGGACAGAAACAGAAATTACTGAACGACACAAACGGATTTCGGACTTTGCTAAACAGTATTTTGACACGTCAAATTTGTAACCCAAAACAACACAGTAGGTAATAGCAGTTTGGCAAAATGGCGGCTAGAACCCTTTAGTTTGTGCTGAATTCATAAATGCATAGCAAAAATGATTGACAAAGCAGTTAACAATATTCTACAAAACAGATACACCAACGAAGCTATTCACAAGCAAAAACTGCTAGAAGTAGTGTTTCTAGCTCAACAATTATTGGAAAATATCAATTGTCAGAATGCGAAATTTATTTTCTAATGCATTGAAATGCCCGCGGAATATGCTATAACAGTGGTGAAAAAATTTCGCTGCAAATCCAATTCTGCTTGTTAACTCTTCTATTTAAAAAAACGTCCCAATAGCAGAGAAGAATGTTACAGAGTCGTATAACCTAAAAAACAATCAATTAGCCAACCCATTAAGTTGGCTTTTTTATTGCCCAAAACTTTCACCATGCGCCATGATTTGGCGGAGTTAGTGACTTCTTTTGTTCTATAAATTCAAAAAGAAGGTAAAAAATGATTGACAAAGCGGTTAAAAATATTCTCCAAAACAAATACACAAATGCTCCCGAGCAGAAGCAAAAATTATTGGAAGTTGCTTTTCTAGCTCAACAATTATTGGAAAAACATCAATTGCTAGAATGTGAAATTTATTTTCTAATGCATTCCAATGCCCGCGGAATATGCTATAACAGTGGTGAAAAAATTTCGCTGCAAATCCAATTTAGTATCAACGAGGATATTGAGGAAATATGCAATACCATTTTACACGAAATAGCGCATGCAATTGTGGGCAATGAAAACGGACACAACCTTGTTTGGAAAAAGAAAGCTCTTGAATTAGGCGTAAGATTTTAACTTAAAATAAATAAAAATGAAAATTCAAAAAAGTACCCTTTTAAGATTCCTTGAGGAAAAAGAAAACATTTCAAAATCAGATTTTCAGATTCTCAAAGATTTGAACAATTCAAATGAAGAATATTTTGAATTAGATCCGAGTAATGCAAGCGTGGAATTACTTCAGTTTATCGTCTTCAATGATTCAACCTTAGATTATGAAACGAAAGCACAACTTACAATGGATTTTTTAAAACCCATTGACGCCAAACCTGCAGAAATAGATTTTTGGAAAATCAAAATAAAAGGCCTCTCAACGATTATTGATATTTATGAAAAACACTTAAAAGAATTAGAATTCAATTTTGACCTAAAACTAGACAAGAACATAAATCCGATTAAAGCAAAGATGGTACTTGAAAATGCAACGAAATATTCCCCAAGAAGAATTGTTTTGACCATAGAAATCAGAATTTTAGAATTTAATACGACACTGTCTTACATAATTGTTAGTGAACATATTCAATATTACAAAAGTCGAATAAATGACTTTAACTTAACGCATCTATTAAGTGAATTTCAACTTTTTCCGCAAACCACTTCAATCAGTGACTTTAAAAAATCACTTGAAAAAGCGGCTATATTTCGACTTAAAGACGGTGAGCAATTTCTAATTCAAGGAACAGGAATGGAAACAAATTTCGATAGATATAATCGATTTAGAAACTCAACTAATTCCTTCAGAAATTTGAATACGAATGATAATGACGGAAAAGTAATTATTGAAAATGAACTAGAATATAATATCGAAGCAATCAATGATAACGCCTTCACCAATCATCTTCCTTATGTCCGAGTTTTTTCGCTCCTTCGAAAAAAATACTTTTATGTCTATATTGATGATTTAAAAGAATATAATTACAACCAAAATGCCATTGAAAAATTAGTGCTGCCAGAAGAAAACAAGTATGTACTAAACAAACTCTTTTCAATAAACTCAAAAAACATTCATCAAGATCTTGTTGCAAATAAAGGTGGAGGATTGATCATTTTAGCGGAAGGTGAACCAGGAACAGGAAAAACATCAACAGCAGAAGTGTATGCAGAATTGAAAAGCAAACCACTTTACATTTTACAAGTTGAGGAATTGGGAACTACTTCGAGAGATTTAGAAAGTAACTTAACGACAATACTGAATCGAATCCAAAAATGGAATGCAATTTTATTGTTTGACGAAGTTGATATTTTTCTTTCTCGTAGAAATGAAAACCTCGAGAGATCAGCTATTGTTGGTATTTTTCTGCGACTTTTTGAATATTTCAATGGAATTTTGTTTTTCACAACAAATCGGATAAATAGTTTAGATGAGGCGGTATTGAGCCGAGTAACTTTGAAGATCAACTACCCAAAACTAGATGAAGTTTCACGAGAAAAAGTATGGAAACAAAATTTAAACGCAACTGGCTTAGAGATTAAAACATTTTCGAAGCTTGCAGCGATAGAAATGAATGGACGAGAAATTAGAAATTATGTAAAACTTGCTTCCATGCTATTTGAAAATGAAGTAAAAGAAAATGAAATAATTGAACTCATTGAAAAGTTTCCGAAAAACTAAGCACATCTCTGAAAGTTAGTTCTTTGATGTAAATCCTCCGATTTTGTCGGAGGGTTTTATTTACTCTTCCATTCCCCAAACCCCTTCAACAACTCTTCAATATTTTTCGCACCAGCAGGATTCGAAGAGTGCACCACAAAATCGGGTAATTTCAAATCATTATCCAAACAATAATTGACCAACCATTTGGCACAGGTCATTCCGTTTTGTTCCTCAGTATTTGAATCTTCTGGTAAACCCAAATCGTGGTCAAAGGAAATGAAATCAGGCAAGCCATTTGTTTCAATCCAGGCTACAAATTCATCGAAAGAACGCACAACCTGCCATTCTTTACGGTAGATGTCAATGTCTTGAATTTTTGAATCCATATACAAAAGACAATCCGTTGGATTCCGAATGTCATCGAGAAAAAGTAAGTTTGATTTCATATTTCTTTATGAAAATTATCATCTTCTATTAGTTTCATGTGTATGGCATGAATCAATGCAATGCAATGACTTGTTCCCCAATGATTTAAAAAACTTTGATATAATTCATCGGAAAGTGAAGGCAACTTTTTTATGTGTTCTGGGTAGATTTCTCTAATCATGAATATATTATTAAAATCAGTAACTATATCAGACATGTCACCTTTTAAATATCGATATCCATCGTCTTCAATATCATCTTCAATTGTAGGATGTCTAGAATAATAAATAAATGAAATTTGATCTAATGAATCAAGAGCCTCTCTACCAATTCTATTTTTTGAAAAAGTAATTTCCTTCTTCTTTTCAAAGATACCTGATTCAATGTCTTTTGCAATTAAAGAATTAATATTAAATTTTCGTTGTTCTTTCTTGAAATGTAAACCATGATTTAAAGCAGCTAAATAAAAGTTAACCAATTCAATATGAAATTTTCTCAAATTTGGTTTAGTAGAAAATTCTTCGCTTTTGAGAAATTCTATAAATCGATACGTTTGTTCTTCAAGGGTAATTTTATTTGCATTTATACTTTTATATTGTGTTTAAAATTTTAAGATAAATTGTTTGAACTCAGCAAAAATAAAACTCCACGCCGCCAAAACATGTCGAATTCAGCTAACTTAATTCACATTCTCACTCCACTTCTGACAAAACAACTCAAACTCTGCAGAGATCTTCATTTCTTGCACACAAAACTCAATGAATGAGGGTGTTTCGTAAAAGATATTTTCCATCCGTTTGCGATAAGCCAAGAGTAATTCTTCTTTGGAAATACTTGCATCGGGATTTCGTTCAAATTCAGAATTCCAACCATTCAGGAAAAAAGTGCGTGACGATTCATACAACTCCATCCATTTTTTATCTTGCGAATAGGTGTTTTTCCATTTGAATGGAAGCTGTGGTTTTTTTGGTTCAGTTGTAACTATCGGCCTAATCGAGGTAGAAACTGCTTTAATTGCTTCTTTTGAATTATTAGTTCTAACTGAAATTGTGTTCCTTTTCTGTTCAGCTACTTTGCGTTCTTTAGTAGCTAAATCTTGCTCCGATTGAGTTTTTGAATTCAAATTCGTCCTTTTAGGTTCAGCAATTATAGCATTTTCTTTTTGCCCACGATTCGGCTTCGTTGTACTTTCACAAGCAAAAAGACTGATTGAAACCCAAAGAAATAAATAAAGTTGCTTTTGAAACATAAGTCTAAATTTAATCAGAATAAACGGAATATTGTGAAAATTGGTACAATCTCAAATTCACCTAAAATTGAAATCAATTGATTTGTTTTGTTGCTTTCAAATAGTTTTTAATACCCATTTTTAACGCAGGAGTATGTGGTTGTTCTTCCTTAATTTTTAAAATTTCAAGAATTTCCTGCTTGATTTCGGGATACTTTTTAGTGAAATTAATCAGTAAATAAAGTGCATAAACTTGAATAGCAACTTTGTAATTGTCTGACTGTAAAAATTGAAATAAACGATCAAGTAAAAAACCTTCCTTGTAATCAATTAGCGGAAATTCAAGTAAAATCCCTAAGGTATTTCGCAAAACACTAACATTTTCATTTTCTAATACACAATCAATAAATTGACTTTGAAAGGGTATTAAAATGGATGAATTTGAACGTCCGATGTGAAACAACCACCACGAAGCATATTGAGGAAATGGATATTTTAAGTCACTTTGCGCTACTTCAATTAGTTCAGGTAAAAATTGAGGATTTTCAATGAAATAAGTATGCTGCTGAATAAAGTCACGCGATTTGTAATGGTTGAGTATCAATTCTTGAACGTTCATTTCTTAACTAAAATTTCTAATTTCGATGATGGATTTATTATCAATGTGGTTGAATTAAATCAAATGTATTAATTGATATTCCAACAACAAAAATATATTAGTTTTAACTTCAACAACTATTTTCCTACTTCCAATATCCTACTTTTTTAACGAGAAAAATTAACTTTGAATTATGCTACTTAAAGTTTCACTCTTTACAACCATTCAGCTAATCCCAATTATAATTTGGTTTTTCTATTTAAAACGAAAAGGAAGCGCTGTTGATTTTCGATTAATGCTTTCCTATTTCCTTTTTGGCTCTTGGTTTGGGATGTTTGGTGAACTGTTCTTATTTCAATTGATTGATTGGATATTTCACTCTCCAATTTGGGAATACCGTGTGATGCCAATTCACAATAAAATCACTTCTGGTTATGGGCCAATTATGTGGGGACTTGCAGCAGTCTATGTTTGTTTACATT
>JBILQY010000199.1:0-5356 GCA_044372955.1 Crocinitomicaceae bacterium
TGTTTACTAAATTTGAAGGAACTAATTTTTCAAATTAAACACGTTATTGATAATCCTTAAATCTTAAATTTTAAAACAAGTTAAGCGATCAATCATTTCACGAAAAATTGAACATCTAGTAGATTAGAAAAGTGTGTGGTTGCTGTAGAAAAATACTTAAGCCAAAGCCTGAATCAAGTCTTCAATTAAATCTTCAGCATCTTCTACACCGACACTTAATCGGATTAAAGAATCAACAACTCCACTTTGCTCGCGAACTTCTTTCGGAATGGAAGCGTGAGTCATTGTAGCTGGATGTCCAATTAATGATTCAACACCACCTAAAGATTCTGCCAAAGCAAAGATCTCTACTTTTTTCACGATTTCAAGTGCGTCTTCAAGCTTATTTCCTTTCAAATTGAATGAAATCATTCCACCAAAACCACGCATTTGTTTTTTAGCAATATCGTGATTAGGATGTGATTCAAAACCTGGCCAGTAAACTTTATCAATTTTCGGATGCGTTTTTAAGAAATGAGCCACTTTTTCACCGTTTTCACAATGACGTTGCATTCTTAAATGTAGCGTTTTAATTCCCCTCAAAACTAAAAACGAGTCCATTGGTGCAGTCACAGCACCTGATGAATTTTGAATACGGTACATTTCACTTGCGATGTCATCGTTGGAAGTAACTAACGCTCCCATCACAACATCTGAATGACCACCTAAATATTTTGTAACGGAGTGCATTACGATATCCGCACCTAAGTCTAAAGGATTTTGTAAATAAGGCGTAGCAAACGTATTATCAACTGCCAACATTGCTCCCGCTTTTTTAGAAATGGCTGCCATTGCAACGATATCCACGATATTCATCATTGGATTTGTAGGCGTTTCTACCCAAATCAATTTCGTATGTGCATTCACTAAAGCTTCCACCTCAGCAGGATTTTGCATATTTACAAAGTGGAATTTAATTCCATATTTTTCAAAAATTGTTTTAAAAATTCGGTAAGATCCACCATATAAATCATTGGTTGAAATTACTTCGTCACCTGGATTTAACATCTTGATGATACAATCGATAGCAGCTAATCCAGAACCAAAACAAGCACCGTATTTACCATTTTCAATAGCCGCGATATTTTTTTCTAAAGCGTGACGAGTTGGGTTCAAAGTTCTTGAATATTCATACCCTTTGTGATTTCCAACACCTTCTTGAACATAAGTAGAAGTTTGGTAAATCGGAGTCATAATTGCTCCTGTTGTTGGATCTGGGTGAACACCTGCGTGAATTGCTTTTGTACCGAATTTCATAAAAAATATTTTCGGCAAAATTAATAGAATTACCCAATTTAAGACTTAGGTTTTTACAAAGAATCAAAGAAAGATAAAGAAAAGTTGAGACTATTTTTTTAATTCAAATCTCAACCAATTCAAGGCACTCCAAACGGTCATTTGTAAGTTGCGTTCTCGATTGTCACCGAATTGAAATTTTCGAGCAATTGTTCGATTTGGTAAGGCAATTCCAATCCAAACTAATCCAACAGGTTTTTCGTCTGTTCCACCAGTAGGACCAGCGATTCCTGTTGTTGAAATGCAAACGTCAACACCTAAATTTTTACGGCCGCCTTCAGCCATTTCTCTTGCTACTTGTTCGCTTACAGCACCGAAATTGACTATGTTTTCAGCAGAAACATGCGCTAATTTTACTTTAAGTTTATTGCTATAAGTTAAAAGTGAACCTTGGAAATAATCAGAAGCGCCAGAAATAGAACTGATTTGACTAGCTAAAAGTCCTGTTGTACAACTTTCTACAGTTCCTATAGATAAGTTTTTTTCTTTTAACAGATTGCCAACAACCGATGGCAATGTATCATTTTCAAAACCAAATAATGCTTCTGGAATTAATGTTGCTAATTGTTCAAAATATGCGTCGATAACATTTGCATCATCAGCACCTTTGTAGGATGTAATTCTCAGTTTCACCAATCCAGGAGAGGGTAAATAAGCCAAACCTAAACCTTTTTCTCGAATAGAATTTTCCCAATCTTTAATTATTTCAGCTAGAAAAGATTCTCCGATTCCTTGTGTTAATGCGGTTCTGTGATAAATTGATTTTAAACTAAATTTTTCTTTTAGTCTTGGAAAGACTTCTTCGGTCATTATTCCTTTCATTTCATAAGGAACGCCGGGAAGACTTATAAATACTTTTCCATTTTCTTCAAACCACATTCCTGCAGCGGTACCGTAAGCATTATTTAAAATAGTACAATTTACAGGTAAAGCTGCTTGTTGACGATTGGTTTCCAACATTGGACGATTTCTTTTAGAGAAATAATCTTCAATTTTATCCAACGTGGGTTGATGTATTTCAAGCGTAGTATTGAAATAAGAACAAAGTGTGTGTTTGGTTATATCGTCTTTAGTTGGTCCTAAACCTCCAGTAATAATTACACAATTGGTATCTTTTTCGGTTGCGTCCAAAGCATTTACTATTGCTTCAACAGTGTCAGCAATTGCAACTGTTTTAACGATTCTTGCACCAATGGCTGAAAATTGTTGTCCCAACCAAGAAGCATTGGTGTTGATTGTTTGACCAATTAATAATTCATCGCCAATGGAAAGGATTTCTACATTCATTTTTTAGTGAATTTTGCAATGGATTCAATGTGACCTGTATGAGGAAATTGATCGACTAAAGAATATTTTTCTAATTCATACCCATGGTCTTTCAAAGTTGATGCGTCTCGGGCTTGGGTAGAAGGATTGCAAGAAATATAAACAATGTGTTTTGCCCCTAAATCAATAACTTTTAAAAGTGTTTTGGGAGCAATTCCAGCACGTGGTGGATCTAAAACTATGCTAGCAATTTTACCATTGAATTCTTCGTGCTGTTTTAGAAATTTTCCAACGTCAGCTGCGTAAAATTCAATGTTTATAGTATTATTTTTTACAGCATTTTTCTTGGCATCTTCTATTGCTTCTTCAACAATATCAACACCAACAATGCGCACCTCTTTTTTTCTTCCAGATAATAATTGACCGATTGTTCCAGTTCCGCAGAATAAATCCATAACCACTTTGTCGGAATCAATTTCATCTTCGAAAACGTAGTCTAAGGCTTTGGAATAAAGCAATTCTGCACACTTCGGATTTGTTTGAAAGAAACTTTCCATACTGATTTGAAAAGTCAAACCAGAGATCACTTCTTCAATAAAAGGTGAACCGAAAATAAGGTTGTTTTCTCCATTTTCAATTTTTGCTCGATCGGCAACGTTGTCGTTAATTGTATGTTGTAAACCAGCAATTCGATTTCCAAAAAGTGATTTTAGCAAGTTTGCAAATTGTAGAATGTCAAAGTTTTCAATCCCTTCAGATGAAGTAACTAAGTTCACTAATAATTCATTGGTAAGGAATGATTTCCGAACGATAATATGTCTGAAAAATCCTGTTTTTTTAGGTGGATGCCAAGCTGGAAGTCCTGTTGCTTTTAAAAAGATTCGAATTTCCTTCAATTTCGTTTCCCATTCTTCGTCAAACAATCCAGATGGTTTATTTAAGCTTTCCACTTTCCACCAGGTTCCGCGACGTTTGAACCCAAGTGCAAAAGCGTCATCTAATTCAGTGTCAGTTTCGAGGCAATGTTCAATGGAGGAAAAACTATATTCCATTTTATTGCGGTAGAAATAATGATTGGGTGACGAAATAAGTGTATCGAATTTATCGTCTAAATTGATTCCTGAAATACGGGAAAAAGTTGTGATTGTTGATTCTTGCTTCACTTTTTCTTGAACCTCTACAGGAATACGAATGTAAGGTCCACCTGATATTTCTTGGTATTTGGTTTCTGTTTCAAGGGGTGAACGTTCAATTATTTCTACCAATTTAGCTTCTGCATAGGATTTTCGTTTTACGTCAATTTTAGCTCGAACAAGTTGTCCAGGAAACGTATTATCAACAAAGATGACAAAAGCGCCATTCTCAGTTTCAATTTTAGCAATTCCTCTACCTCCGAAAGCGTAATCTGTTATTCTAATGTCAATTTCTTGACCTCTGTGCATACTACTCATATCATCCCACGAATTATTCCTTTGTCAGAAGTTTCAATGAAACTGATAATTTCCTCGGTTAGTTCACAAGGCTCTAAGGATGTTTTAACCGCTTCGATTCCTTTAGAAATGTTACTGTTTTGCACATACAAAATGCGATAAACATCTTCAATTTTACGGACTATTTCATCTGAATATCCGCGTCTTCTTAATCCAACGGAATTAACTCCTGCAAACGTTAGTGGTTCACGTGCCGCTTTTATATAAGGAGGAACGTCTTTACGTACCAAAGAAGCGCCACCGATAAATGCATGTTTTCCAATATGAACGAATTGTTGAGCCGCTACTTTGCCTTCCAAAATGGCAAAATCATCAATCACAACGTGACCTGATAGTCCTGTATAACTTGCTAAAACAACATTGTTTCCAATTTGACAATCGTGTGCAATATGAACGTAAGTCATTAATAAACAATTGTTTCCAACAGAAGTTTTTAGTTTGTCGTTCGTTCCTCTGTGTATCGTTACACATTCTCTAATAATGGTGTTATTACCAATTTCAACAGTTGTGTATTCACCATTGAATTTTAAATCTTGAGGAATTACTCCAATTACTGCACCCGGATAAATTGCACAATTATGCCCAATTCGAGTTCCAGGATAAATAGTGACATTTGGATGAATTACGGTATTGTCGCCAATAATAACGTCTTCAAAAATAGTTGAGAAAGGATGAACAGTCACGTTTGCGCCTAATTGCGCTTGATCTGAAATTTGGGAGAGAGGACTGATCATTTATACTTTATCTTTAATTACTTGTGCTAACATTTCAGCTTCGCAAACTACTTTACCATTTACATAAGCTTTTCCTGACATTTCTACTAAACCTCTTCGGATTGGTGAAATTAAGTTTAATTCAAAAACGACCGTATCGCCAGGCACCACTTTTTGTTTGAATTTCACATTGTTGATTTTCATAAAATAAGTAGAGTAGAGGTGAGGTTCTTCCACTTTACTCAAAGCGAAAATCCCACCAACTTGTGCCATTGCCTCAATTTGTAAAACGCCTGGGAAAACTGGATTACCTGGAAAATGCCCTGTAAAAATAGGTTCATTCATTGTGATATTTTTTACACCAATGATTGATTCCTCGTGAATTTCCATGATTTTATCTACCATCAAAAACGGATAGCGATGAGGTAACATTTTTTCAATGTCAACGGTAGTGTATAATGGATCTTTTTCTAAATCAAATTTACGTCCAGCGTTTTGTTGTTTTTTGATTTGTTCTTTTAAAACTTTCGCAAAGCGCACATTGCCAGAATG
>JBILQY010000012.1:0-19466 GCA_044372955.1 Crocinitomicaceae bacterium
GGATAAAAGTGTTTTGCCTAGTTTAATCGAAGGGTTAAAGAAAAATGATGCTCCGCTAACAAAGGGGATTCTTGAATTAATCGCTAATATTCAAGATCAAGAAATAGCGGAAGATTTAGTGGAAGCGATTCGCAATGAAAAAGATGCTACCATTCGTCAACAATTGCTGACAACCATTTGGAACAGTAAATTAGATTTCAGCGAATACTTGGCAGAATTTGTTTCTTTAGCCACAGAGGGAGATTTCCTTCAAGCATTAGAATGTTTGACAATTCTCGAAAATCTGAGTGGTTCTTTTGAGGAACATCAATTACTGGAAGCTCAATTATACCTGAAAGATTACGCCGAAGACTTGGAAGAAAAAGAAGACCGAAAACACCAAATCATTAGTGAAATTGCACTTTTCATCAAAGACCAAAACGAAGGCATCGATGCAGATTTACTGCTAGAATAATTTTGAATGGTTAATTTTTAATGTTTAATAAAACAAATTTCAACTCTTCACTTTTATTCCGATAGGTTTCGGAACTTCACTTTTACATTTTAAATTCTCAATTTTACATTTTACATTTTATATTATGCTTCTATCAATGACAGGCTTCGGAAAAAGCAACGGAGTTTTCGAATCAAAAAAAGTTTCCATCGAAATACGTTCTTTGAACAGCAAAGGCTTGGACTTGAATGTAAAAATTCCGCCAACTTACCGTGAATTAGAAACGGATATTCGCAAAATTGTGGTAGAAAATTTAGACCGTGGTAAAGTAGATTTAGGAATCTACATCGAAAGTGCAACCAATGCGTCTAATGATTTAATTAATCATGCATTAGCGACTAAATATTACCAAGAATTAAAGTCATTAAACGAGCAATGGGGCGAAAAACCAGTTGATTATTTGGCTTTAGTTTTAAAAATGCCAGAAGTATTGAATCAACAAGCTCCCGAACTTTCTGAAGCGGAAAAAGGTTTTTTGTTGGATTTAATGAAAGACGCTTGTAATAAATTACACGATTTCCGAAAAACAGAAGGTCAAGCATTGGAATTGGAATTTACGACAAGAATTGAAGAAATCAGAAGTCTATTGAATCGCGTGGCAGATTATGAACAAGATAGAATTGTAACTGTTAAAGAACGATTGACAAAGGCATTAAAAGATTTAGAAACGAAATCAATGGATGATAATCGTTTAGAACAAGAAATGATTTTTTATATTGAAAAATTAGATGTTTCTGAAGAAAAAATGCGCTTAGCGAATCATTTAGATTATTTTTTGGAAACAATGGTTACGCCACTTTCAGGAAAAAAATTAGGTTTTATTGCTCAAGAAATTGGTCGTGAAATCAACACATTAGGTAGTAAAAGCAATCACGCAGAAATGCAGAAAATTGTAGTAGAAATGAAAGACAAGCTCGAAAAAATAAAAGAGCAAGTTTTGAATACTTTGTAAAATGGGGGAGAATAGTACTGGAAAATGCATCATCTTTTCAGCGCCATCCGGAGCAGGAAAAACAACGATTGTACATGCACTTTTGAATTCGATGGATCAATTGGCGTTTTCTGTTTCTGCGTGTAGTCGTCCTCTTCGTGGAAAAGAAATCGATGGGGTTGATTACCATTTTTTGACTGCTGACGAATTCAGAGCTAAAATTCAAAATGATGAGTTTGTAGAATGGGAAGAAGTATACTCCGATATGTATTACGGTACACTCAAAAGCGAAATTGAACGAATTTGGTCAACAGGAAAAACAGTTGTTTTTGATGTGGATGTAATTGGAGGTTTGAATTTAAAAAAGATTTTTCAGGAGAAAGCGCTAGCCGTGTTTATTCAACCACCAAGTCTTGCAATTTTGGAAGAACGTTTACGCAACAGAAAAACAGATAGTGAAGAAAAAATCCAAATTCGCTTAGCAAAATCGATTCAAGAATTGGAAAGCGCAACTGATTTTGATGTTATAATCGAAAACGATGTGTTGGAAGAAGCAATCGAAAAAGCGAAAAGATTAGTCATTGAATTTATAGAAAAATGAAGATAGGATTATATTTTGGGACATTCAACCCAATTCATGTGGGGCATTTAGTGATTGCAAACTTTATGGCTGAATACACCGATTTGGATCAAGTTTGGTTAGTTGTAACACCTCAAAATCCTTTGAAAGATAAATCGACTTTATTGGCAGATTTTCACCGTTTAGCTTTAGTAAAAGTGGCGATTGATGACAATCCAAAATTGAGAGCTTCCGACATCGAATTTAATCTTCCGAAACCAAGTTATACAATTACAACGCTTACTTATTTAAGAGAAAAATATCCCAACGATTCTTTTTCGTTGATAATGGGTGAAGATAACTTGCGCACCTTTCATAAATGGTTTAACCATGAAGTGATTTTAGAAAAACATAAGATTTATGTCTATCCACGCGTTTTGACAATGCAAGAAGAATTAGAAGTAGTTGCAATGAGTGCAGACCTTATAAATGATTATAAATCGCACAAAAATGTTGAATTTTGCGAAGAAGCACCAGTAATGAAAGTTTCGTCGAGTTTCATACGCCAGTCGATTAAAGAGGAAAAAGATGTGCGTTACCTATTAACAGAGCCAGTTAGACAATACGTTGACGAAATGAATTTCTACAAGTAATACCAATTAACAAGAACATTGTCATGAATAAGAATTTGTTTGGTATAATACCGACAACGGTTTGATAAAATTTATTTGAATTTTATACATGGCATTTTAAGCGTTCGTCGGTATAAAAGACGTATTAAAACTTAGTAATCTTAAAAATACCTGAATGTTTGCCCCTTGTGAAACTTCAATGACAAATCGTAAGACAAGCCAATTTCATAGGTTCCATAATTATAACTTCTGATGGCTTGCGTTGAAAAATCGGAAGCCAAACTCACTCGAAATTTATCGTTGATTTGATACTGTATAAAAATCCCAAATGCAGACTGCAAACGATACATTGCACCAAAAATGAAGCGTTCTTGATAAATTGTTGCAAGTGATAAATCCAAATTGATTGGCGCTCCTGAGATAAAAATCAATTGCGTGGTTGGTCGTAATTTCCAAGCTTCATCCAAATTAATTACTCCACCAATTTGAGTGAAAAAATGGCGTTTCTCCAAGTTGTTATCCGTTCCATCAAGTGAACTTTGGAAAAGTTTTGGAGCACTAAATCCAACAAACAATCGCTCTCTTTTATACAATAATCCGGCTCCCATATTTGGCATAAATCGATTCTGTTGATTTATTAATTTAGAAGGATCATTTTCAATAGTTGAGTTTAAAGAAGAAGTGATGGAACTCATCAAACCAAAACCAGCATTTAAACCAAAAGATAATGAATTTTTCTCATCAAACTTTAAGCGATAAGAAGCACTTAACTGTAATTGAGTATTACTCGTTGGACCAATTTCATCGCGTATAACATTTGCACCAATTCCAACAGATTCGTATTTTAAAGGCATATTGAAACCAAGTATCGAAGTTCTTGGTGCACCCTCAAATCCAACCCATTGTTCTCTATGGATTCCTGAAACGTTCATCATTCCTGAACTTCCTGCATAAGCTGGATTGGCATATAAATAATTATCAAAATATTGCGTCAAATGCGCTTGTTGTTGTGCCTTAACCTCAAGGATGAACGAGCAAATAAAAGTAATAAATAGTATCTTTTTCATATTCAATTTCTTTTATCGTTTCAAATAAACATAACCTTTGTAAATCGTTGAACCGTCGCCGTTCAAATCAAGGATGTAATAATAGGTTCCTGTTGGTAATTCTGCTTCACCTAAAACTAAATTACTTGTTGAATTCCCATTCCAATTGTTTTCATAAGGTGCAGCGTTTAAAACTGTGCTTCCCCAACGATTGAAAATTTGAATTGAATTATTCGGATAATCTTCAAGTCCAGGGATTTCAAATGTTTCATTTATTCCATCATTGTTTGGTGTGAATATTTCTGGAATTTGTATTAAAACAGTGTCTTGGCAATTCGGGCCCGAGTTAGTTGGATCACAGCCATTGAGTGGATTACTTCCGCCCGTAATTTCTTCTTCATTGGTTAATCCATCTTCGTCACAATCAAGTGAATTCCAAGCTATACTTGGTGCCACTGTTTGACTTGCAAGAATAAAGCTACAAGCTTCTAATGGATCAGTTAAATCAGAAATTTCTGTTCCGTCAATAACTCCATCACCATCAGAGTCAGCATTCGTCGGATTGGTTCCTCCTGTTACTTCATCTTCGTTAGTCAAACCATCTTCGTCACAATCTAACGAATTCCACACTAAACTTGGTGTCACAGTTTGACTAGAAAGAATAAAACTACAAGCTTCCAATGGATTTGTTACATCTGTAATTTCAGCTCCGTCAATAACTCCATCGCCATCTGTGTCTGGGTTAGTTGGATTTGTTCCAGCAGTTACTTCTTCTTCATTTGTTAAGCCGTCTGTGTCGCAATCTTGTTGATTCCAAGCCGTTGTTGGAACTAAAGTTTGTGAACTTAAAATAAACGAACAAGGATTTGTCGGTGAAGTGTTGTCTGTAACTTCTTGGCTGTCTGTCACGCCATCTCCATCCGTGTCTGGATTTAATGGATTCGTGCCAATTAAAATTTCTTCACCATTTGGTAAACCATCTAAGTCGCAATCTAACAAATTCCATTCTGCAGAAGGTGATACTGTTTGATTTTCAAAAATAAATGAGCAATTTACGATTGGGTTTGTGTCATCTTCTATCTCCGTTCCATCCATCACCCCATCGCCATCAGAATCTGGATTAAATGGATCTGTGTTTGCTGTGATTTCGTTTCCGTTTGTCAAGCCGTCTGTGTCACAATCTAAGAGATTCCAATTGGTTGCTGGAAGAATAGTTTGAGATGTTATGAGTAAATCACAAGGGTCTAGAGGACTTGTGTTGTCGGTGATTTCTGTTCCATCTGTAACTCCATCCGAATCCGTATCTGGATTTAATGGATTTGTTCCAATTATTACTTCCTCACTATTTGTTAATCCGTCTAGATCACAATCTGTTTGGTTCCAAATGGTACTTGGTGCTAAAACTTGATTCGCCAAAACAAAATCACATTGATCATTTGGATTTGTTCCGTCTGTTAGTTCTGTATTATCTGGAACACCGTCACCATCTGCATCTTGTGGGAAATCATTTGGGTCTAGCGGGTCAGTTCCAGCATCTACTTCTCCTCCATCAGGGAAAGTGTCGCCATCTGTATCTGGATCTAATGGGTCTGTTCCTAAATCGCCTTCTTCGCCATTTGTTAAACCATCTCCGTCACAGTCTAAATTTAACCACGCTGTTGATGGTGTAACCGTTTGGTTTGCAAGCACAAAACTACAAGGGTCGTTTGAATCTGTTCCATCTAATACTTCGCCATTATCCACTACTCCATCACCATCTGTATCTGTTTCATTCTGAACTGTAACTTGAATTGAATTCGAAACTGAGGGACAACTTCCAACTTGAATTTCTAAAGTGTAGTTTCCTGTGGTGTTGGCTGTGTAAGAAACGGAATTCGCTCCTGCGATTAGCTGTCCGTTAAAGTACCATTGATAAAAATCAGCAGTTGTATAAGATGAAGTTAAAACAACCGTTTCTCCTTGATTAATCGTAGTTGAACCTGCTGCTGAAATGGTAAAAGCTACACTTGGAATTACATCAACCTGAGCCGTTTCCGAATTGCTTGAACAACCATTTAAAGTATAAATTACATCAAAATTTGTATTTGTTGTTGGGTTAACAGTTATGGAAGAACTTGTTTGTCCTGTTGGTGACCACGCATAAGTTCCACCTAAAATCGAAGGAACAGCTGTTAATGTTCCACTTTGCCCTTCACATATTGTTAATGAATTAACTGTTACCGAAGGAATTGGATTGACAACCAAGGATAAAATTACCGCATCACTTGTACAAGTTCCTAAACTTGGAGTAACTGAAATACTAGCCGTATTTGGAGATTGACTAGTGTTAAGCCCAGTAAAAGAAGGAATTACTCCATTTCCAGAAGCTTGTAATCCAACACTTGTATTTGAATTCGTCCAATCGAATGTAACACCTGCAACTGAACTTGTAAGTTGGATTGGCTGTGTTGTTTCACCAGCACAAATTGGAGCAATTGAATTATTGGTTACCGTCAAACAAGGATGTGCTAAAATACTTGTTGTAATTGGAGTTCCAGAACAACCAAACAATTCTGGTGTAACCGTCAATGTAGCTGTTTGGTCAACTGAAGTTGGGTTGACAACCATAAATGCTGTTATTGCACCAGAACCTGAATTTCCTAAACCAATGTTTGGATTGTCATTCGTCCAATTGTAAGTCGTTCCAACTAAATTGCTCGTAAAGTTAATTTCAGTCGATGTATTGCCGCAGCAATTATCTTGATTTGAGATGGATGCAATTGCAATTGGTCGCGGTTTTACAGTTAATTCAAAAGTTTGAACAGGAGTTGAACAGCCATTTAATGAGGCTTCCACTGAAATAATTGCTGTTTGGTTACTTGTTGTTGTATTTAGTCCTTCAAAGCTTGTAATATCACCAGTTCCATTTGGTGCTAAACCAATTGCAGGATTATCGTTTGTCCAAGAGAAAATAGTTCCACTTGGTGCATCTGCAAAAACACTTGTAGCAAAATTATTACCGACACAAATGGATTGATTTTGAGGTAAAGTAAATGTTGGTCCTGAATTTACCCCAATGGTCATTGTTGTGGTATTTGCACAAATTCCTTGGTTGGGAGTAAACGTATAAGTTGTTGTTTCTTGGTTGTTTGCTGATGGCGACCAAGTACCAAGTATATTGTTGAGTGAATTATTAGGAGGTAAACTTAATGAAGCACCAACACACACTTCTGGAACTTGATTAAAGAATGGGATTGTAGGTTCTGTAACATAAACATCCCATACCTCGCCAATTTGTGGACAATCTGAAATGGAATAATATACTTCGTAAGTGGTAATTTCTGTTGGTGAAATAGTAATCGTTTGTGTCGTTTCACCACCTGGAAACCAAATGAAATTTCCCCCTTCCAATCCTACAGTTGCTGTTAAAGTAGAATTTTGACCTATACATGCATCCGTTGTTCCCGAGATTGCAATCGTGTTTAAGCTACAATCACAAGGAGCAGGTGCAGTAAAACTTGAGCTTGCCAAACAACTTAGGGCTGAAAAAGAGGCTGAAACTGAACAGTTGTTCCCATTTGCAGTTAGATTTGGAACGCTGAAATTTAAAGGTGACGTGAATGGTGGATTCAAAGTAATCGATGTTCCACAAGCTGTAATCGTCAAAGTTCCTGTTGATGGAGGATTACTAAAAATCAAGGTTCCATCTAAATTGTAGAGGTTGCTTGAACAAGTACTTGGTAAGGCATTTATACTTTGAATAACACAAGAAGTTATTCCACAGGCTATTGGTGCTGTATAACTAGTTGATTGCGAACAAGTCGGCGCTGCGGAAAAAGTAGTTGTTACAGTGCAATTTGCTCCATCTGCAGTTAAGTCTGAAAACGAATAGGCTATTGGCGATGAGAAAGGTGCATTAAATGTTTGTGATAAACCACAAGAATTTGTAACTGTCAATGTTCCTGAAGTTGGAGGATTGCTAAACGTCACATTTCCAGAAAGAGTAAATAAATCATCTAAACACGAACTTGGAATTGCTGTTAAATTTTGAATAGAACAAGGTAAAACACAAGGTGCCGGTGCAGTATAACTCGAAGAAGCTGTACAAGTTGGAGCTGCAGAAAAAGAAGCTGTTACTGAACAATTGTTTCCATTTGCCGTCAAATCTGAAAAGACATAATTAATAGGTGAAGAAAATGGTGCATTAAATGTTTGTGTTCCTCCGCATGAACTTGATACGGTAAGCGTTCCAGAAGTTGGTGGGTTAGAAAAAGTAACCGTTCCAAAAACTAAATAAAGATTATCCAAACAATTACTTGGTACTGCTGTCACACTTTGAATGGAACAAGGTAAAACACAAGGTGCCGGTGCGGTATAACTCGAAGAAGCAGTACAAGTTGGAGCTGCAGAAAAAGAAGCTGTTACGGTACAATTGTTTCCATTTGCCGTCAAATCTGCAAAAGAGTAATTTATTGATGAAGTAAACGGCGCATTAAATGTTTGTGTTCCCCCACATGAATTTGTTACGGTAAGCGTTCCTGTTGACGGTGGATTTGAAAATGAAACTGTTCCCGAAAGTGAGTATTGATTATTGAAACACGCACTTGGTGCTGCTGTTACACTCTGAATGGAACAAGGTAAAACACAAGATGCAGGTGCAGTATAACTCGAAGAGGCCGTACAAGTTGGAGCTGCAGAAAAAGAAGCTGTTACCGTACAATTGTTTCCATTTGCCGTCAAATCTGCAAAAGAATAATTTATTGATGAAGAAAACGGCGCATTAAATGTTTGTGTTCCTCCACATGAATTTGTTACGGTAAGGGTTCCAGTTGACGGTGGATTTGAAAATGAAACTGTTCCCGAAAGTGAGTATTGATTATTAAAACACGCACTTGGTGCTGCTGTTACACTCTGAATGGAACAAGGTAAAACACAAGGTGAAGGTGCGGTAAAATTCGTTGTTCTATTACATGAACTATTTGCAGAAAATGTAGCTGTTACCGTACAATTTGCACCGGTTGCTGTTAAACCTGTTAAATTGTAATTTAAAGGAGAAGTAAATGGCGCATTGAGTGTTTGTGTTCCTCCACAAGTAGAAGTAATTGTTATTGTACCTGTACTTGGTGGGTTTGTGAAGTTTATACTTCCGGAAAGATTGAATAAGTTGTTAAAACATGTGCCGGGAACAGCTGTTAAACTTTGAATATTACAGGGTAATGGACAAGCAGCTGGAGCAGTGAAGTTTGTACTTGCAGAACAACTCATATTAGCGGAGAAAGTAGCAGAAACTGTACAATTGGCACCATTGGCAGTTAAACCAGGTAAGTTGTAATTTAAAGGAGACGTAAACGGAGCATTGAATGTTTGAAATCCACCACAAGAATTAGATACAGTAAGTGATCCAGAACTAGGTGGGTTGGAGAAAGTAATTGCCCCAGAAAGAGAATATTGGTTATTTAAACATGCACTTGGCAATGCTGTCACATTTTGAATGGAACAAGGTAAAACACATGGAGCAGGTGCGGTAAAATTCGAAGTACGATTACATGAACTATTTGCAGAGAAAGTTGCAGAAACGGTACAATTGGCACCGTTAGCATTTAAACCAGATAAATTATAATTTAAAGGAGAAGTAAAAGGTGCATTGAACGTTTGTGTTCCTCCACAAGAAGAAGTAACAGTAAGCGTCCCAACAGTAGGTGGATTTGTGAAATTAATCGTTCCAGATAGAGAATATTGGTTATTAAAACAAATACTTGGTACTGCAGAAAGTGATGAAATTGCACAAACACATGCATTTGGAGCAGTATAAGAAGCTGTTGAATTACAAGATGAATTTGCTGAAAAAGAAGCTGTTAAATTACAAGCCGAACCATTAGCTGTTAAATTACTAAAGGAATAATTAAAAGGACTAGTAAATGGTGGATTAAATGTTTGTGAAGAACCACAACTATTCGTAATTGTAAGTATTCCTGTAGAGGGTGGGTTCGCAAAAGAAAGTGTTCCTGATACATTGTATAAGCTATTATTGCTACAAACGGTTGGTACAGCTGTAAATTCCGTTATGTCGCAAATTATAGAACAAGAAGCAGAACCTGCACCTGAATTATTAACTTCAATTAAAGATATATTTCCAGGTTGATTCGAGAAATTAGTAACTAAAAGAACATACGTTTGACCAGCAAGAGCATTTGTTATTGTAGCAGTTTCCGTAAAATTTCCTGAATAGCTACAAGAAGCAATTGGACCTGTCGGGAAATTCCCTGATGAACAACCAGTTATAGATGTTAGTGAAGAAAAAGGACCCCAAACAATATAATCTACATCTAAACCTTGTCCTGTTGTTGCTGTTTGAGCTAAATTAAGTGTTACTGTTCCTGGTTGTGAAACATTTAAATAAAACCAAGTTGGGTTTGGCGTTGACCCTAAACAACCTACATTTCCTAAATTGGGTTTATTTGTGGCGTTTGGATATGTAAAAGCATTTTCAGAACACATTAAATTTGGGTTACTACAACTATTTTGAGAAAAGTCGCAATTGTTTTCTGTAATACTAATAGTTCTTGTTGCTGTTGCACAACCGTTTAAAGTGTAACTAACAGAATAATTCCCAGCAGCTGTTGGGGTTATTGTATTAATTGTTGAACCAGTATTCCATAAAAAAGTACCACCAAGATGAGAAGGCGTTATCGTAATTGCTGGGTAAGGCGAACCTGGACAAACATTTGCGCCGTTAATGTTGGAAGATAAAGTAATATTTGGTGTTATGGTAACTTCTTTGGGTATTGAACTACATCCATTTCTTATCGCAACAACCGAATAACTAACCTGTATTGGTGAATTAACTTGAATTGAACTTGTTGTTGCACCAGTTGACCAGAGAAAAGTACTATTAGACAGATTAGATGAGGCGGCAAAAAACGTATTTGTATTCAAACAACCATAAGCTGGATTAACAGTAACAACAGGAATAGGTTTTACAAATATTGTTTTTGACGAAGAAACTGAACAACCATTAAATGAATAAGTTAAGGTGTAATTTGTTGTTGCTGTTGGTGCAACCGAAAGGGAGGCTGTTGTTGCGTTTGTTGACCATAAATAAGTTCCCCCTTGAGGAGAAACAGATGGATTAATTGTAAAGGTTTGACCTGAACAAATAGAATCAGTAACGAAAGTGGTTATTGAAATCGGCTTTACAACAACTGTTGCATTGGTAGAAACAACAGGATTTGCCATAATCGTACAACCATTCATGGTAAAAGTTACTGAGTAGTTGGTGTTGATATTTGGACTAACTGTAATTGTGGGTGTTGTAGCTCCATTCGACCATAAATAGGTTCCTCCACTCGTATGAGAATAGGCTGGTGAGAGTGTTGCGGTCTCTCCTTGACATATTGTTGTACCGCTTAAACTAACAGATGCTGTGTTATTTACGACGATTGTTCCTGTTCCAATTACTGGACTACAAATGCCATTATTATAAGTTACAGTATAATTAGTAGTGGACATTGGAGAAGCGGTTAAAGTTGCTCCGTTTGTTCCATTTGACCAAACATATGTTCCACCAGGAGTACTCGATGTAGCCGTAACTTGTCCAGAATTACCTCGGCAAATGGTAGTATTTGAAATTGTTAGTTGTGGATTTGGCACAACATTAATAAACATTGACATTTCATCAAAACACGTTCCTCCAAATGAGTAATTGACTGTATATGAGGTTGTAGTATTTGGTGAAACAGCAATAGAAGATGTTGTAGCTCCTGTTGACCATAAATAATTACCACCTGTTACATTGGGTGTTGCAGTTAATGTTGTTTGTTGACCTGAACAGATTGTTGAATTTGAAGCTGTTAAATTAAAAACTACTCTTGGTTCTACAGTAACAACAATGTTTTGAGGGTTTCCTATACAACCATTGCTAGATGGAACAACAGTATATGTAACTATCTGATTAGTTGAAAGTGTATGATATAAATTATTGTTTATACTACTTATCGTTTGATTTGTTGTTGATTCTCCTGTTACATTAGGATTATTTGCAGCAGACCAAACAAAACCATTAGAACCTAATGAGTGTGTGAGGTTTAAATTAAAAGGATTACCACTACAAATTGTTGCAGAATTTGCGCTAGTCATTACTGGAACGATACGAATAGTAACGGTTTTTGTAGCTATGCAACCTGTTGATGTTGTATAAGTTATTGTAACATTCCCAGGATTAATACCATTTACAACCCCTGTTGAAGAAACTGTTGCTAGTACCGTATTCGATGAACTCCAAGGATTTGTAGCTGCTGGTGTACCAGACCCAGTTAATGTTATCGTTGAACCAATACAAACGAAATTATTCCCTGAAATAGTACATGTTTGTGTAAATGAAAAATTTATCGAACCTAATACAATTAGAATTGACAAATAATAGCGAATGAATTTTATCATAACGTATGTTTTGACTAGGTAAGTCCAATGTGCAAAATGCAAATTTAGGAATTCAAAGTAGGTTAACAGCATTTAAGCATACTACAGACGAACATTTAACACTTTGGTTGCAAAAAAAAAGCACCCCGAAGGATGCTTTATAACTATATGCTAAAAATTCTTATTCCAAATATCAAAAATCGTATCGCAAACAAAATCCTATTTGGTATAATGCCGACATGACTTTCGGTAATTTTTCTATGTGACACAATACGTCATCGTCGGTATTATTTCTCTGATGTCAAAGAAGCGAATAAAAATTCTCTGTTCATACGTGCAATATTCTCCAAAGAAATTCCTTTCGGACATTCAATTTCACATGCACCAGTATTTGTACAGTTTCCGAATCCTTCTTCATCCATTTGGCGAACCATGTTTAAAACACGCTCTTTAGCCTCCACTTTTCCTTGCGGTAATAATGCGTATTGAGAAACTTTCGCTCCAACGAACAACATTGCTGAACCGTTTTTACAACTAGCAACACATGCTCCACAACCAATACAAGCTGCAGCTTCAAAAGCTTTGTCTGCATCTGCTTTAGGAACTGGAATTGCATTTGCATCCATCGTTCTACCAGAAGTATTCACAGAAACAAATCCTCCTGCTTGTTGAATACGATCAAACGCACTTCTATCAACTACCAAGTCTTTAATAATTGGAAAAGCAGCCGATCTCCAAGGCTCAACGTAAATAGTATCACCGTCGTTGAACATACGCATGTGTAGCTGACACGTTGTAATTCCTGTATCTGGACCGTGAGCACGACCGTTGATATACAACGAGCACGAACCACAAATTCCTTCACGACAATCGTGATCGAACGCAACAGGCTCTTTTTGTTCGTTAACTAATTGCTCATTCAATTGGTCCAACATTTCCAAAAAAGAACTGTCTGTGGACACATTATCCAACTTATAAGACTCCAACGAACCTTTTACTTTCGCATTTTTCTGTCTCCAGATTTTTAACGTGATGTTTATTGTTTTTGCTGCCATATTTCATTAATTTAGGCATTAGCTATTAGCGAAGAGGCAATAGCTAAGCCGTTATTTCAAACTTCTAATTTCTTTAAAAAAGCACTAATCATTTTTGATAGTTCAGTAATCTGATTTAATATTTCGTTATATCTTTTTTCATCTTTTATAAAACCTAATTCAAAAGCTAGCAATAATTGTGTTTCAACTTCGTAAAGAGATCCTCTCGCTATTTTAATAAAGTTAGTGTAGCTTTTAGTTGAACCTCTACCATAACCTTCAGCAATATTACTCGGAACTGAAACAGTAGCTCTTCGTAATTGTGAAATCAAACCAAATCGTTCATCGGCAGAAAAGTCGTTAGTCAATGTATAAACAGAAACTGAAATATCCATACCCTTCTTCCATATAAGCAAGTCTTTGTATGATTTAATTCCTTCCATTTTTTATTATCTCTAAACTAATCTCTTTTAAACTATTGCCTATTTTACTTTTGCCTATTTCACTAATGCCTAATCACTAACTCTCTATTGCCTCTCTAACTATTGCCTAATTCCTACTCCAACTATTGCCTATTCCCTCCTCAACTATTGCCTATTTCTCTCCTGCCTAATTACTCTTTCACTATTGCCTATTGCAACTATTGCCTATTCCCTCCTTAACTATTGCCTATTTCACTCTTGCCTAATTCCTACTCCAACTATTGCCTATTGCAACTATTGCCTATTCCCTCCTTAACTATTGCCTATTTCACTAATGCCTAATCACTAACCCTCTATTGCCTACTTATAATTCCTAGCCGCTATCTTAATAAACTCATAATTCAAATCTTCTTTGTGCAACTCCGATTGTGTAACGTCCATTCCTTTGTATTCCCACGCTGCAACAAACTTAAAGTTCTCATCGTCGCGTAATGTTTCTCCTTCTTCGTCTTGATATTCTTCACGGAAATGACCACCACACGATTCGTTTCTGTTTAAAGCATCAACAGCCATTAATTGACCAAGCTCTAAAAAGTCAGCAACACGCATCGCTTTTTCCAACTCTTGATTTAACTCATCTGCGCTTCCTGGGACAAATACATTTTTATAGAAATCTTCGCGAATTTCAGCGATTTCAGCAATAGCTTCTTTCAAGCCTTGTTCACTACGACCCATACCAACTTTGTTCCACATTACTAAACCTAAACGCTTGTGGAAATGATCTACTGATTTTGTTCCTTTATTGTTCAAGAACATATCAATTTGAGATTTAACAGCGTTTTCAGCTTCAACGAATTCTGGAGAATCGGTGGAGATTTTACCTGTACGTATTTCATTTGCTAAATAATCTGAAATCGTATATGGTAAAACGAAATATCCGTCAGCTAAACCTTGCATCAAAGCAGAAGCTCCTAATCTGTTTGCTCCGTGGTCAGAGAAATTCGCTTCTCCTGTCACAAAACATCCTGGAATAGTACTTTGTAAGTTGTAATCAACCCAAACACCACCCATAGTGTAGTGAACAGCTGGATAAATTTTCATCGGTGTTTCATACGGATTCTCGTCAGTAATCTTTTGATACATTTGGAACAAGTTACCGTATTTTTCACTGATCCATTTTTTACCTAATTCAATCATTTTAGCCTCACTTGGATTATGATCTCCTTGTGCATAAGCTGTTTGCTTTCCTTTTGATTTAATCTCAGAAGCGAAATCCAAGTAAACACCTTCGTTTGTGTCATTTGCTTCAATACCATGGCCTTCGTCACATCTTTCTTTAGCAGCACGAGAGGCTACGTCACGAGGAACCAAGTTTCCAAAAGCTGGATATCTTCTTTCTAAGTAATAATCTCTATCTTCTTCAGCGATTTGTGTTGGTTTTAATTTTCCAGCACGAATTGCTTCAGCATCTTCTTTTTTCTTCGGTACCCAAATTCTACCTGAGTTTCTCAACGATTCTGACATTAAAGTCAATTTCGATTGGTTTGTTCCGTGAACAGGAACACATGTTGGGTGAATTTGAACATAACAAGGATTAGCAAAATAAGCTCCTCTTTTGTGAACTTTCCAAGCTGCAGACACATTACTTCCCATTGCATTAGTTGACAAGAAATATACGTTTCCGTAACCTCCAGATGCAATAACAACAGCATGTGCAGAATGTCTTTCTAACTCACCAGTTACTAAATTACGTGCAATGATTCCACGAGCTTTTCCGTCGATTTTTACCAAATCCAACATTTCGTGACGATTGTACATTTTCACACGACCTAATCCAATTTGTCTTGAGAGCGCTGAATAAGCACCTAATAATAATTGCTGACCAGTTTGTCCTGCTGCGTAAAATGTACGTTGCACTTGCGTTCCACCGAATGAACGGTTATCCAACAAACCTCCGTATTCACGTGCAAAAGGAACACCTTGAGCCACACATTGGTCGATGATGTTACCAGAAACTTCAGCTAAACGATGAACGTTTGCTTCACGAGCACGGTAGTCACCACCTTTAATTGTATCATAAAACAAACGGTAAACAGAGTCACCATCATTTTGGTAATTTTTTGCTGCATTAATACCTCCTTGCGCTGCAATTGAATGCGCCCTTCTTGGAGAATCTTGGAAACAAAAAGCTTTTACATTGTAGCCCATTTCACCAAGAGATGCTGCTGCTGAAGCTCCTGCTAAACCAGTTCCTACAACTATTACATCAATTTTTGGTCGGTTATTAGGCGCAACCAATTTCATGTGATTTTTGTGATCTGTCCACTTGTCAGCTAAAGGACCAGCGGGTATTTTTGAATCTAATTTTGACATAATCTTGTTTTTCCTATTTGTTCAAAAAAATGATGATTGGAATAATTGCAAAGGCTAAAGGCACTAACACTGCGAAACCTTTACCTGTGATTTTAATTAATGAATTCCATTTTGGATGATTTACTCCTAACGATTGAAAACCTGAAGCGAAACCATGCCATAAGTGGAAACCAAGAATTAACATAGAAAATGCATAGAAAATAACTGCAATCAAACCAGTTGATGAATCTCTGAAAAAAGACATTACAACTGTGTGTAAATCTTTATAGCCTTCACCGATTTTAATGTTGGTTCCTTTGTAATACAATTCTGTTTTATTTTTTACATCGATACTATTTGGATCAGCAGGAATTGGTTGCAAAGAAGGCGTGTGTGTGTAGTAAAATGTTTGTTCACCTGCACCCATATCTTGTTTTGATTCTAATTTATAAGTATGTAAAGGCACTTCGTCCGTAAATTTCATTTTCCACCAGAAATTAGCCATGTGCGTTGCTATGAACACTAAAATTAACGTTCCTAAAACCGCCATGTAACGCGCTGGATTACTTGAATTTGCACTTGGATTATTGTAAGCATAAGCTACAGGACGTGCTTTTTTATTTTGGATTGTTAATACAATACCGTCAATTGCGTGAAAAATAATTGAGATATAAGTCAAATACGACAGAATCTTAATTGCAGGATTGTGGGTCATGAAATACGCATATTCATTGAACATCCTTTTGCCCGCTTCTCCCGGGACTAGTAATTGAAAGTTTCCTAATAAATGTCCTACTAAAAAGGTACAAAGAAACAATCCTGTTAATGCCATCCAATATTTCTTGGCAATGGAGGATTTTAATAGTGCTGAATTACTCATATATTAGTTTTCGTTTGATGTTTGCAAAGTTACTTCTTAGAACAATTGATTTGAATTTTGGTTCTTATTTAGAATTAATTTAGATAAGCTAAGTTAGTTTGCTCATTTTGAACACTTAATTCCACTTCAGCTCCAACGATTACAGCACGATTATCGTCAATGTGTCCAATTGGTGCATCAAATGCAATCGGAATTTTTGAAAAGGTAAAATGTTGAAGAATGATTTCTTCTAGTGTCATTCCAAATGGCACAGCTGTATCTTTTAAATCGGTCATCCCACCAATTATTAGCCCTGAGATGCGATCTAGAATTCCGCTTTTCTTTAAAGCAAAAAACATTCTGTCAAGATGGTATAATTGTTCTGATAAATCTTCTAAAAACAGAATATTTCCCTCGAAAAAGTAAGCGTCATTTGTTGCGATAAGACTGTAAAGAATACTCAAATTTCCGCCAATCAATTTTCCTTTTGCAGAACCTATCTTATTCGCTGAATTGAAATGCCAAGATAAATTAGGTTTTTCTCCTGAAACTGCTTGTTGAAGCGTAAATAAAGATGCTAGCGAATTTGTCTCAAAATTCAAAGGCATTGTTCCGTGGATAGATTGAATTCCTAATTTGAACAATCGGTGATGAAAAACGGTTATGTCGCTAAATCCAATCAACCATTTCGGTTCGCGCAACATATTTGCCCACTGCAATTGATCGACGATGCGAACACAACCATAACCTCCACGTGCACACAAAATTGCTTTCGCCTCCGGATGATTAATTCCTGTTTGCAGGTCGGCGGCTCTTTCCGCATCTGTTCCAGATAAATAATTATAGGTGCCCAAACAATGCTGCGCTATTTCTATGCGGTAACCTAAGTTTTCCAAATAACTTTTTGCGTAAATTACATAAGAAGCTTCGATTGCTTTTGCAGGAGCGGTGATGTAAATTAAATCTCCTTTTTTTAAAGGTGTTGGTTGAATCATTTTTGAAATTCTTGGATGAATAATTCAGCAATTTTTAAATCATAAGGTGTAGTAATTTTGATATTTTCTTCATTTCCTTTCACTAAATGAATGATTTCTCCAAACTCTTCCACTAAGCTTGCATCGTCAGTAATTTTCGCATGAAAAGGTTGCTCGTATGCTTTTTTGAGAATTTCAGCGTGAAAAAACTGCGGAGTTTGAATTAATCTAAAATCACTGCGATTCACTGCAACGGATTGATTATTTATGAAGGTTCGTAGTGATTCTTTGATTGGTATTACAGGCACAACGGCAGTAAAATGTTCCAAGGCTTCCAAACATCTAGCTAATGTATCAATTCCAACAAGTGGACGCACACCATCGTGCACAGCAATGTATTTTCCGGAACAAAATTCTAGCGCATTTTGAATGGAATGGTAACGTTCTTCACCTCCAGAAATCACTTGATGTGGAATTTTACAAGCGTGTTTTTCCAAGATTTCGTTCCAATAACTTTTCCAATCTTCGGGCAAAGTGACAAACAATTCCATACTTGAATCAAAGTGATAAAACAGTTCTAAGGTGTGCAACAAGATTGGTTTTCCACAAATTTCAATGAATTGTTTAGGGATTTCGCTTCCCATTCGTTTTCCAATTCCGCCTGCAGTGATGATGATAGAATGTGTTACCATAATTCAAAGATAAGGAAAAGGTGGAAAGTTGGAGAAACCAAAAAATTAGTTTGGCAACGCGGATTTGGGGGATTCTGTGTTTCTCATTCGGCCGTGGATAATGTGTGTCGTTTCATTAGCAATCAAAAACAACATCATAAAAACAAACGTTTGAAATGGAATACATTAAATTCATCGAATTACATTGGTTTAATGATGTAAAATTATGTGATGAATAAATCGTTGAAACGATTATGATATTGTGCTTTAACCTCCTAGGCTCGGGTTTAAACCCGAGCCTAGGAGGTTAACCAAACAAATTCCCCAACCATTTTAATGGTTTACATAATCAAAAATTACACCCGACATTTTTTTGGAAATCTTCTGAGAGGCTAATACTACTTGTAAATAACTTCGGTTTCAGAATCTGTTCTGTTAAAGCCTTGCTCCCGCAAAACCACACCTATTTGCTCGGATGTTGGAATACCTTTAATTTGTTGAAATAATTGCAAATTATCACGATACCAATCTTTGACAGATATGTATTTGTTGTTGATTAAAACGAGGTGTTTTCGGTAGGGACGTAGTATGATTATGTGATTTTAATTATAAAAAAATGAATGGGTAGCTCAACAAAATATTGCCGATGAGTTGGGCATTACCGTTGCAGCGTATTCAAATTTGGAGCGAGGAGTAACTGAAATTTCTATCAATCGGCTGTTTAAAATCGCGGAATTGTTAAAGGTGCCTGTTTCTGTTTTTTTTAACTGTTGAAACGGAAAACAATACCCAAAAAATCGATACATCAAACTCCTCAATCTCAGATAAATACATTAGTCAACAACTGTATTTAGTCATTCAAGAAGTTAAACATTTAACCGATGAAATGAAAAAAATGAAGGAACAAATAGAAAGCCTTTCTAAAAAGAAGCACAAATAATTGTCCTAGTATTCTGCTTGTTCTTTTAAAAATTTATATTCTTTAATTGATTTGAGGTCTTTTGCTATTGAATTTAAATTAATAAATTCTATCAGCAGCATTCCTAAGAACAATAAGAAAGCGTTACTAGTAGTGAGCGAAAATCCCTCTTTTAAA
>JBILQY010000013.1:0-19452 GCA_044372955.1 Crocinitomicaceae bacterium
CAACATTTTCAAATAATTTAGTTTTTCCTAACATTGGACCATTGTAATCTTCACCTTCACCATATCTATAATCAAATGTAAATGCAAATGCATGTCTTTGATCATAAGCATAAGGGAAGATATTTCTCAAGTTTGGCAAACCAGCATTAACTAATGATTGCGCAGAAGTTGCATCAGAACCAGTACCATCGGCAAATTGAAGTGTATAGTTAGCTGTCATTCTTATGTTTCCTGTTTGTCTTAAATCGTAAGCAATTGTCATCCCTTTTACTGTTCCAAAGTCACGGTTACCAAATGTTCTATATGTTGCTGGATAAGCCTCAAATACATTTAACAACTGTACATTGTTTCTTTGTTCTCTATAGAACGCAGAAATCTTAACAGAGGAGGTGCGAGATAATACTTGTTGGAAACCTAATTCGTAATCAACAGTAGTTTCTGGTTTTAAATTAGAGTTATCAATGATTGAATTTCTTGATTGAATAAACTGATAATCAAAAGGATCAAATCTAAATCCAGAAGTTGGACGTTTAGTTAAGATATCATAATGTGCAAAGAAAGATGCTTCATCAGAAATTGGGAATGAGAAAGCAACACGAGGCATAACGTTAATTTGTGCTTTGTAATCTTCGAAAGCAGAAGCATTTGGAGTTTCCAATGAAGGATCTAATAACCATGGTGCAATACCTGCTGCTCCTCTAATAACTTTTGGATCTTCAATTGGCGTACCAAGCGAGTTATACCAGCTTTGACCTGTTCTAAATCCGTTAATCGCAGATGGATTGTTTACGTCATTTACATATACCACGTAATCGTCACCAACACTTTCTGGAATCTCAACCCATGAATATTGACTTGGATCTGTTTCTTTTAAAGCTCTAGCTTCTTTTGCTGTTCTTGCATTATAAAATAAATAAGGATCTTTCAATACTGGTTGGTTTGCGTCGAATACATCCACACGAACACCAACGTTGAAAACGATATCATTGAAGGCAAATTTATCCATGATGTAACCAGCCATATAAATTGGTTGGAAAGCACCTACAAATCTTTTATAATTTCCATTCTCATCGAACTCATTGAAGTATTTATTGATATCCGTTACTCCTTTCACTTTTTTACCTGTGTGATCGAATCCCCAATAAGAAACAAAAGAGTTACCTCCATTTAATAACTCATCAGGTGAGAACATATCGAATTGAAATAAAGAAGGGTCATAATTGTCAATATCAACAAAATCACTTCCTGCTACATCTAAGCCTAATTTATTTCTCAAGTTGTAATCGAAAAATGATTGATTGTCATTGTTTAATTGACCACCATAATTTCCAGTTCCTGATGTATTTGCATAACCTGTATTTAAACGGTCGTAAGTAATAGTTTTAAATGAACCAGAGTCAGAAATTACTCCGCTATTCAAATCAAGCTCAGTAATGTGGAAGTTTGTAAGCTGACGAGCAATTGTCCATATTCCAATTGGTCCGTTTGTTCCTCCACCAGTTGTTGTTCCAGATGTCCAACCTCTATCTACACGTTGCTCATATTCAAAACCTAAAGAGATACTGTGATCTCCTAAGACAACTGAACCTGCACCTGTAACACGGAACTGATCATTTTCTGTTTTTCCAAAGAAATTATATGGTGTTCCAATATTGCTCCAAATTCCGTATACAGAAGCTGGTGCATCTCCGTTTCTTAAAGCGTTTCCTTGTTGAATTTGAAATAAGTTTTCATAACGTCCAACTGGTGAATCTTGATAAATGTCAAAATATTGAGTTGTAATTGCCGCTAAAGCTGCATTCGTTTCAGATGGAGTAAATGCCACTTCTAAATCTCTGAAACCATTGTGAACATAAGTTTGAGTTGCTGGATCGAACTCGTAAGATGGTCGACGGGAAGTTGTAAATGTTCCAACATGACCATAATTAAATATGTTGTATTGGTGTTTAGGATCAAATACATCGTTTGTAGATTTCGAATAATCTACCATTATATTATAAAGTGCAGATTTAATTTTTGAACTACTTCCTTCTTTTTCGTTGTTAAAACGCTGAGTCAAACGACCAAAAACACGATAATCTAAACCTTGTGAAATTCCGAAGTTTTGGAAGTTCAATAACGAACCTGCATAGCTGTAATTATTTCCTGAACGGTAATTCATTGATCCACCAAATTGTAAGTTTACTGATGGCCCAGTATTAACATCAATTTTAGCTTGTGCAGAAAAGTCTGTATTTCTTGCATTCATTCTCCAATCAACTTTCTCAAAATCTGATTGTCTTAAAAATAGAGCATTGTGGAATGTACCAAAACCCGTTGAAGTTGGTCTAAGTGGATTTGCAATTAACTCATCACGTACGTCTTTTTTAATTCTATAACCACCTTCAGCTAGTGGGCGACTATCTAATTGATCGGTGAAGTTAGCAGAAATTAAAAAACCTAATTTCGGTTTTGTTTTTTTTCCAGTTGAATCTTTAGACATCAATAATGGACCAGAAAGCATTCCTTCAAAAAGATTGTAACCGAATTTATCTAATCCAAAAACTTTACCATCGTAACCGTCAGGATCTGCACCATTAATATAGATACCTGAAGAAACTGCTTCGATACTACCAAAGTAAGTTGCTGAAGGACCTCTTGTAGTAATGGAAATGATACCACCTGTTACGTCACCGTAATTCGCAGGAACACCACCGGTAATAACCGATACTTCTTCCAATGCAGATTTTGGTAAACTTGCAGAACCACGAACTTTGATACCATCAATATAATAATAAGTACCATCTGAACGAGAACCACGAACTGAAATTTCTCCAGAACCTTCATTTGTGTTTACACCACCAACAGTTGAAGCCACACCTGCTGCAGAACGAACTGGTAAGCGAGTAATATCCTCTCTTGTTACAGTTGCCCCTGAAGCCCCACCATCTTTATCAATTAGCGGTACACGATAAGCTACAACTTTAACTTCTTCTAGTTCTTTAACATCCTTGGGTTTTGCCAAGGTTAAATTATCCAAGAAGGTTATTTTATCTGGTGAAACATTTACACCAGTAATAACAGAGGGTTGATACCCATCTGCATTTCGAACTTCAACATCATAAGTTCCGGGTTGAACACCATTTATTTGGAATTTTCCGTCAAAATCTGTGTTTGCCCCACCTTTAATGTTACCATTCTGAATTAGTAAAACTTTACTCAAAGGCAATGTTTGACCATTGGCTTCGTCTTTTACCGTTCCTTTTACTGTTCCCAAACCCGATTGAGAAAAGAGATAAGTGCTTGACATCAATACACTTATTAACAATATTTTAATCTTACCCACCATAATTATGCGTATAAAATGTTATAGTTTTTGCAAATTTAAGCTCGTAAATATAGAAAAAATCAAGTTGCAACGCTTCATGTTAAAAAAATTTAAATTGAATTTATTTTAACATCTTTGCCTGTAACAATTGATTTTAAAAATAATTCACTGATAATTAGATGCAAAAAACAACAGAATCCATATACCTAGTTGAAAATAATTTTTTATTTCTTTTTATTGAACCGAAAGCGGATGTTGGTGTCATTAGACTAACACAACAAGAGGAGTTAACTTTAAAAGAATTAAAAAACCCTGTAAGAAAAAAAGAATTTATTCAAATAAGAGAATTACGTAACAGAACGATTGGTGAAATCGAAATTGATTATTCAGTAAATGGTAAACCATTCCTTGTAGGTTCATCTGATTATCTTTCGATTAGTCATTCCGAAAACTACATTGGTCTTCTTAAAGCTCCATTTGATGTTGGATTAGATATCGAAGAGAAAAATGAAAGAATTCTGAAAATAAAAAATCGATTTTTGAATGAAACAGAATTGTCCTTATTAGATCACTCTATTAAAAACTTAACAATCGCTTGGACACTAAAAGAAGCACTTTTTAAATTAAATACTAGAAATGGTATTGACTTTAGAACCGAATTACTTATTGAAGAAAAAACGACGGTAGGTTACAATTGTAAAATGTTAGATGCCGATGGTTGGCGCTTCGTTAAATTAAAAGTCATTGAAAAAGATAACTTAATTATAAGTTATAACTTTGAGCCTTCAATACTACTATGAGTCAAATTCTAACAAAGCTTCAAGATGCCCAAAATTCAATTGCAGTTTTAATTGATCCTGAAAAGTTTATGAAGGGCGACAATCAAGCTTTTTTAAAAAAAATTGAAATAGCAAAACCAGATTTCTTATTTATTGGTGGAAGCACGGTTACACGAAAAGACTTTAGTAGTTGCATAGAATTATTAAAAGAAAGTACGTCTATTCCTTTGGTTATTTTCCCAGGTGCATCTCATCAAATACACGAAGGAGCAGATGCTTTACTTTTTTTGTCTTTAATTTCAGGCAGGAATCCGGATTATCTAATTGGTCATCACATTCAAGCCGCTGAAGAATTAGAAAACATGGATATTGAAATTATTCCAACTTCCTACTTATTAATAGATGGAGGAAAGAAGACATCAGTAGAGTATGTTTCTCAAACCACACCAATTCCGAATGACCAAGCAGAAATTGCACGTAAAATTGCGTTAGCAGGTAAATTGCAAGGAAAGAAAATAACTTATCTAGATTGTGGAAGTGGCGCGAATCAAACTGTTTCAGTAAAAATGATTCAACAGGTAAAATCCATTGGTTTACCTTTAATTGTTGGTGGTGGGATTCGTTCCATTGAAAAAATTGAGGAATTACATCAAGCAGGGGCAAACGTTGTTGTTGTTGGGAATAAAATTGAAGAGAATTTGGATTTTTTACTCGACATTGCCAATCTTCAAAATCAAAAAAATGGAGTTAATTAAAAAAATCGGTGGATTATGTTTTGCGTTCTCATTTGTTTTTGCCGCCTTGTTATTTGTAAAGATTTCACCAATAGTTGAATACAAAAGTGAGTTTAAGACGGCCTTTCTAATTTTTGGTGCTTTAGGAATGGCACTTAATTTATTGAGTTATAACAATACCAAACAAGGAAATTCCCTTTTTAATTTTGTTTTTTGGTTTGGAGCAATTGCTATTTTTTTCGGTATTGTATTTAAAATGCTACATTACCCCTATCATTCAGTCATGATTATTGCGGGGATTTTTATAAGTGCAAGTTCCTTTGTTATTTCTAAATTCTACAAGGGTACAAAAAAGGATGATTCCGATTTAGTTGATCAACTCTAAAAACTGGCTTTTAAACTAAGGTCTAAACTTTTTACAGAATGTGTCAAAGCACCAACAGAAATAAATTGAACTCCAGTTTCTGCATAAGCTCGAATGGTATTTATTGTGATACCTCCAGAGGCTTCTGTTTCGTATTGATCAGGAATCAATTGCAAAGCTTCTTTCAATAGTTCAGGAGAGAAATTGTCTAACATTATTCTATCTACACCACCAATTTCTAATACCTCTTTCAATTCCTCCATATTCCTCACCTCAATTTCAATTCGAAGACATTTATTATTTGCAACTAAATATTCCTTCGTTTTTTGAATAGCAGGCTTTATTCCTCCTGCGTAATCAACATGATTATCTTTCAACATTATCATATCATATAATGCAAAACGATGGTTCTCCCCTCCTCCTATTTTAACTGCCATTTTTTCCAAAAAGCGAATTCCAGGTGTGGTTTTCCTTGTGTCCAATAATTTTGTTGAACAACCATCAATAACTTTTAAAATATTAGCTGTTTGGGTTGCGATTCCACTCATTCGTTGCATGATATTTAATACTAATCGTTCTGTTGACAAAATGGATTGCGAATTACCTTTAACAACGTAAACGATATCTCCTATTACAATTGAATCACCATCTTTTTTATAATATTCAACTTCTAAACTTGAATCAAACAGTTCATAAATTCGCTTTGCAACCTCAACTCCAGCAAGGATGCCATTTTCTTTTACCAATAATTTTGCACTTCCCTGCGCATCTTTAGGAACACAAGCTAAAGTGGAATGATCGCCTTCTCCTATATCTTCAAGGAGCGCAATTTGAATAATTTCATCTAACATAAAGCAAAGATATAGTTATAAGTGCAAATGCTAAATTTTTGTTTCTAATTTTATGCCATGTCGACAAATGACCCCGATTTAAAAATTCAGATTTCGCTTTTACCTGATGCACCAGGTGTTTATCAGTACTTTGACAAAACAGGAAAAATAATCTATGTTGGAAAAGCAAAAAACCTTAAAAAAAGGGTTAGCTCCTACTTCAATAAAAATCAAGAAAACAATAAAACCCGCATTCTTGTTAGTCACATCCATCAACTAAAATTTATTGTTGTTGAGTCAGAGCTAGATGCTTTATTGTTGGAAAATAACTTAATTAAAACTTATCAACCTAAATATAATATTGCTTTAAAAGATGATAAAACCTACCCTTGGATTGTCATCAAAAAAGAACCATTTCCGCGAATCTTTCAAACACGTCAAAAACGAAATGATGGTTCTAAATACTTTGGGCCCTATCCAAATGTTAAAGTCATGCAGTCTTTATTGGGATTGATAAAGGAAATGTATCCTTTGCGAACTTGTCCATTGGATTTACAACAATATAAAATAGACGAAGGAAAATTTAAAACCTGCTTGGAGTTTCATATTGGCAGATGTTTGGGACCTTGTGTTGGAAATCAATCAATGCCAGCTTACGACAAAATGGTTGAGGAAATTGAATTGTTACTTAAAGGCAAGACGTATTACTTAATTCAATTATTGAAATCAAAAATGATGGAGTTTTCAGATAAATTTTTATTTGAAAAGGCGCATGAGATGAAAACATTAATCGAACAAATTGAAAAATATCGTTCCAAATCGTCTGTTGTTTCAGCAACTATTTCTGACATTGATGTTTTCACAATAGAAGAAACAGATAATCGCTTCTTTTTCAATTTTTTAATGATTCAAGAGGGGGCAATCATTCATGCTTATACATCAGAGGTCGTAAAAAAATTGGATGAAGATATAGAAACAATAATTTCATACGTTTTACCAGAAATTAGACAGCGTTTTGAAAGCACTTCGAAAGAGGTAATTGTTCAGCACAATTTAGGAATAAATCTCCCAGGCATTCAATTTTCTGTTCCTCAAATTGGTGAAAAGAAAAAATTAATCGAACTCTCTTTGCGAAATGTAAGTTACTATCGCTTAGATAAATTGAAAAAAGAACAATTAAATCTAACAGAACGCGACCCGAATCGAGTTTTAAAACAAGTACAAGTTGACTTCAAATTGAATGAATTACCTGTTCACATGGAATGCTTCGACAACTCGAACTTTCAGGGTACAAATGCTGTTTCGGCTTGTGTTGTTTTCAAAAATGGTAAACCTGCTAAAAACGACTACCGCCATTTCAATGTGAAAACAGTCGAAGGACCTGATGATTTTGCAACCATGCGCGAGGTAGTTTACAGAAGGTATAAACGCATGTTGGAAGAAAACCAGTCTTTGCCTCAACTCATTATAATTGATGGGGGGAAAGGCCAACTGGGGGCTGCATTGGAAGCTTTGGATGAACTATCTTTGCGCGGAAAAGTTGTCATTGTTGGCATAGCAAAACGCCTTGAAGAAATATTTTACCCTGGCGACCAGTATCCAATTTATATCGATAAACGTTCTGAGAGTTTAAAGTTAATTCAATTCATGCGAAACGAAGCACATCGCTTTGGAATTACGCATCACAGAAATAAGCGCAGTAAAAATTCTATTCAATCTGAATTACTAGAAATCAAAGGCATTGGAGAAAAAACCATGAATGAACTTTTCAAAGAATTCAAAACCATTAAAGTGATGCGTGAAACCCCTTTGGAATTATTAGAAAAAAAAATAGGACGATCAAAAGCGACCATCCTATTTAATTTTTTCAAAGAAAATTAATTCTTATTTAACTACAAATTGCATTGTTTTAGAAGAAGTTCCTGATGCAATTGTCAAGAAGTACATTCCTGCTGATAGACTATTCGTATCAAACATTACTAAGTTAGAGCCCTCGTTTGCTTTGAAAGAATGTTGCTGAGAAACTTTCCCACTTAAGTCTGTAACAATAAAGTTTAAATCTTCTTTGTTGTTCAATGTAAATCTTAAATTCAACTCACCTTCTGTTGGATTAGGGAATAACTCTAAAGAATTTAAAGTATTCATTTCATCAATTCCAATAACCAAATTGTCAGACGGTGAACCTGGATATAAATTAATATCATCTAAGTAGAAATTATTTCCTCCTTCTCCTTCAAAACGGAATCTCATTCTAAAGTTTTCAGTGAAATAGTTATTTGTTACGTTGATCATGTGAACAGTTGTCCAATCACTTTGCTGAGTTGGTTTCCAAGAAGTAGTCGAAGTTAAACTAGAAAGTTGTCCTCCTCCAATTGTTTTTCTTTGTGCCCAATCTGTGCCACAATCTCCAGAGATAAATACTTTAAGAAATTCATAATCTGCAGCAACTCTTTTTCTATATGCATATCTAAAACTCAAAGTAACTGAACCATTAGAAGGAACAACTGATAAATCAATTGGAGCAGAGATTAATTCGTCAATATTAGATGGTGTTTGACCAAAGTTTACCAATTTCGCACACTGTGTGCCAGAATGAGAAGTTGTATTTTCTACTGTATAAGCATTGTTATTATTTGGATTAAAAACTTCCCAATTTGTTAAATTATCAAGTGAAGAATATCCTTCAAATCCTTCCCAATAAGGAATTGTACTTGCCGTAGGTAAAATTCTTAAGAAATTATTTTTAGTTTCATCATCTGTTGTTGTTCCATCAGTTGAAGTTAATTTCACTGTGTACAATCCAGATTGCGTAAAAATCATTTTAGGATTTTGAGAAGTTGCTGATGTTCCGTCTGTATATGACCAACCAGTAGCAGGTGTTATTTCCCAATTCCAACCAGTTGCCGCGTTGTAAGAATCATCTAATAATTGAACTTGCTCTCCTGCACAAACCGTTTTTTTATCTGCACCAAAATCAGCTTTACATAATACCAAATCATTTGTCGCTCCGGTTAATGCTAAATTGTTTGCTGTCCATAGATTTGCTCTTCCTGTTGATCCAACAAGTAAAGCGGCTCTCATTCTAGCAACTTGTCCTGCAGTGTACATTTTTGAACAGTAAGAATAATCCATATAATTTTCTACATTATCACGGATATTGAATCCCCAATAAGCGTTATCATCACTACATGTGTTAGCATTCAAATTACAAGATGTAACACCAATACACGTTGGAGTGTCAGCAACTTGATCATCAGAAGAACAAGAAGATGCATTTCCTGGGTTGTTATTTGGTCCCCAAGTGTGTGATAAGTTTAACCAATGTCCAACTTCGTGTGTTAATGCACGACTACCATTAAGCGAACCCGTACCGATTGAACCAACATAATCATGTAAAATCCAAATTCCATTTGTCATTGCTGTTCCTGACCATGAAGCTGGATTTGTTGTGTAACCAGCTGCACCACCAATTTCACCACAAATGAAAACATTCATATATCTATTTCCTGCCCATGTTCCATTGAAAACATCATTTCCGTTTCTAATAGCTGTAACTTGATCACCTCCATCATCTCCTTGATAAGACAGAGGCGACATTGTTCTTGTGATTCCTTTAAAACAAGCTCCGTTTGGTGCTTTTGTTGCTAAAACAAATTCAATTTCAGAATCAGTTGGCATACCTTGAAAATCTGCATGAACTGTTGCTGTATCTGCATTCAACTTTCTAAAATCTCTGTTTAGAATGTTCACCGCATCCATGATCTGTTCATCAGAAATGTTTTCCACACCATTGTTGTGTAGTACGTGAAAAACGACTGGGATTTTGTAAACCGTACCTTTTGGAACTGGTTTTTTTAGTGCTTTTTGAAATTCAATTTCATCCTGTAACTTGGATTTCAAATACGCTTCATTTTGCTCTAAAAGAGCTTGTTTTTTGTGTTGATGACAATATTCTACTTTTTCTCCATCTCTTGCATTACTTGCATCGAAAGTGGGTTTTTGTTGCGCATTTAGTTGCTGAAACAATGAAAAAACGAAAATCGAAATCAGAAGTAAAAAATTATTTTTCATAATTTAATCTTTATTTTAAGGGTTAATATGAGTTAAATAGTTGCCCTAAATTAAGCAAATATTTAATAAATGCTAATTCTTTTACAGGAACTTTTTATTTTAAGGATAAATGGTAATCGAATAATTACCTTTGTTCTATGAAATCAAAAAGAGCAGTTGAAACGTTAGCTATAACAACAAAAATCGTACTTCCAAACGATACGAATACACTTGGAAACCTTTTCGGAGGTCAACTTTTAGCATGGATGGATGTCATTGCAAGTGTTTCTGCACATAGACACAGTAAGCGCGTGGTAGTCACTGCATCTGTAAATAACGTTTCATTTCAAAAGCCGATTAAACACGCATCAATTATAACATTAGAAGCAAAAGTTTCAAGGGCATTTAATTCCTCAATGGAGATTTTTGTTGATGTTTTTGTTGAAGACCAAGTAACAGGACAATTGGAAAAAAGTAACGAAGCGATATATACGTTTGTGGCTGTAGATCAAAACGGTGGTCCTATTCAAGTTCCTGAGTTGATTCCAGAAACAGACCAAGAAAAAGAACGTTACGAAGGTGCTTTGAGAAGAAAACAATTAAGTCTAATACTTGCAGGAAAGATGAAGGCCAGTGAAGCTACCGAACTAAAAAAATTGTTTTTGGAGGAATAATTCAATTTTAAGATTGTTAGATATTCATTTAAACTAATGCAATTCGAACAATTACTTTTGTTCCTTCTGCTTCTCCATCTTTTTCTAAGTCAATTATTTCAATGGGGATTTTAAATGGTATTTCTCCTAATAATTCTAAACGTTCTTTTGTGATCGTAAGCGCTGCCGAATTATGCGATGAATCATTTGAATTTTGATTTAATGCTTTGGCTTGCTTTCTGCCAATTCCGTTATCTATTACAACGCATTCTAAATAACCTTTAAATTCTTGAAATTGAATTTCGATTTTCCCTCTCCTACCCGTATCTTCTAATTGACGAAACCCATGCTTGATGGAATTTTCCACGAAAGGTTGTAAAATCATCGGAGGAATTTGAATGAAATCAATTTCCAAATTTTCTGGAACTAAAATTTCGTAATCAAATCGGTCACCATTACAAAATTGTTCAATCAACAAGTAATTTTCCAAGGTAGCAATTTCTGCCTGCAATGCAATCGTAGTGCTTCGTGAATGGTCGAGAATCTGGCGCATCAATCGTGAAAACTTTGCCAAATAATAGCGCGCTTCTTTATCTTTACCAATACCAATTTGTGATTGAATGGAATTCATTGCGTTGAAAATAAAATGCGGATTCATTTGTAAACGCAAAGCTTTTTGTTCTAATTCAACCAATTCTTTTTCTAGTTGCAATTTGTTCTGCGCTTCTTTAGCTGTTTTTTCAATGCGTTGAACGCGTTTTCGAACGATAAAATAAAGAACATAAACTCCAGTCCCAACGCTTAATAAAACAAACCACCACTGGTACCAAAACGGTGTTGCAATCGAAAATTCAACTACATACGGTTGCTTTGACCATTGTTGATCCTCGTTACAAGCTTTCACCAAAAATCGATAATTCCCTGGATTCAAGTTGGAGTACAAAATGCTTTTTTCCGTTGATGGAGGCGACCATTGTTCATCAAATCCCTCCAGTTTCCAACGATATCGAACGGCATCAGGGTTGCTTAAATTCACACCAAAAAACTCAAAAGTTATGTGGTTTTGGTTGGATGGAAGTTCTAGTTTTTTTACTTGTTGCCATGGACCTAAACAATCTCGGTAAGGAGTTTTAGATAAACTTTCGTAAAACAATCGAATGTCCGTCAATCTTAAAATTGGGGCTTGTGTGTTTTTAAGCTGACTTGAAGGGAAAAAGCGAATAACACCGTTAATTGTTCCAAACCAAAGCGTGCCTTCCTTATCTTTTAAAACAGAATTTCGACAGGTTTCAACACCCGAAAACCCATCACCCTTGCTAAAATGTTTAACCTTACAAATACTTAATCCATTCCTTAAAAACAGGTAATCCAATCCTTTTTCAGAACCAACAAGTACATTTCCAGCTTTATCAAAGGTCAACAAATAAGCTATAGTTGATGTCAAGCCTTCTTCGTAACCGTAATGGTTTAGTTTGTTGTTGCGATTGCGTTCAATGGAATGTATTCCTGCACCTAAAGTTCCGAGCCAAATATTACCATTTGGGTCTTCCGCCACACTCACAATTTCATTCGATTTCAATCCATTTTTTAGTGTAAACCGGAATTTTGTTTTTCCATCAAGATTCAAACAAGCCATTCCAAACTTTTCTGTTCCATACCACAAATCACCCTTTCTATCTTGAATCAGAGATGTTAAACGATTGCTCAATAAACCATTTTTTACGGTATAATTCTTTACTTGAATTCCTTCATTTGCAAATTCCAAACGGTACAAACCTAAACCTGCTGTGGCGACCCAAAGCACATTGTTCTGATCGCAAACAAGCCCACGAATGTGTGTGGTTTTCAGTATATCTAATTGCTTAAATACAGAATCTTTGAGTACAAATAACCCTTTTCCTTCTGTTCCAAAATACAACTCACCTGTTTGACTTTGAACAATTGCTTTTACGCCGATGTCTTTAAAACCATTTGATGCATTATAATTAGAGCATTTTCCACTTTTAAAAACAGTTACTCCCTTGTCTGTTCCTAACCAATGCGCGCCCGAATTATCTTGTAAAATGGCATAAACCAATTTTCCGTACAATCCACTCGAACGGTTGTAAGTAGTAAACTGCCTTCCCAAATAATTGCAAACACCACCTCCAGAAGTCCCAAACCAAAAATTCCCTGTGTTATCTTGAATAATACTTCGAATATGTCTGCTACTTAAACCATCGGATTCGTCAAATTGCTGAAATTTTCCTGTTTTAGAATGGTAGTGCAAAACGCCTTTATTCAAGGTTCCTAACCATAAATTGTTTTGATTATCACAGTAAATATCCAACACTGAAGACTGATATAATTCCTGTTGAAGGTCGATTCGAAAGAATTTTTTACCGTTGAAACCATACATTCCGTCGCCAAAAGTTCCAATCCACAAAGTTCCATTTCTGTCTTTTTTCAGCGAAGCAATAGAATTCAACATATAGCGTGATTGCTTGCTGTAATCGATTAGAGATAACCTTGAATTTTCATTTTTCAAACAGAATAAACCCAGTTCTCCACCAAAAAAAATGTGTTTTTCATCAGATACAAGGATTGTATTGATAATTTGTTCTTTGACTTTTAGCTCTGAAAAAAGATTATTAAAATACTTCCCGTCAAAAAGATAAACACCTACATTCGTTGCTAACCAAAGTTTTCCTCTTGCATCAATATCGAAATGTGCTATTTGTAAATTTTGCTTTCCTGGCAATTGAAACGATTGAAAACGCACGCCATCGTAGTAAGATAAACCTGATTTTGTTGCAATCCATAAATTCCCTTTTGCGTCTTCTTTAATTTGATTGACTGTGTTGTTTAGTAAGCCATCGCGTTCTGTAAACGTTTTAAATCGCACACCATCGAAGCAAGTTAAACCTCCACCTTGTGTTCCAAACCATAAGATCCCTCTGCGGTCTTGAATAACACTATATACTTGCGATTGCGCAATGCCATCTTCAACAGAATAATTCCTAAAAATAAATTGTTGCGCATGAACAGAAATTAATAAGAAATTGAAAAAGTAAACAAGAACTAAAAAAGAAAAGTGACTACTATTTTTCAAAGGATAAGGTTCAGATTTAAAAACAAATATTTTGTCAAGATTTGGGAACTAAAACAGTAGTCTAAAGTAATTAAAATTTAAAACTCAAAAATATTTTCGCAAAGTTGAAGCAACTATCTCTTTAAATAATGAAATCGTTTTAACCTCTTTTACTTCTCCTTTTTCCCCAAGCCAATTTTATAGTTTTCGATGTCGCCTGTTATTTTTACGTAAACCATCTTCGCATTCTTCGTTCGGTATTGGATTTCATCTTCACTTTCTTCAGCTTCTTTTTTCCCTTTACCAAAAAGCTTTTGCCCACCCACTTTTCCAATCATTTTCCATGGAACACCAATCACATAATCCATTTTCATTTCATCATCTATATGTTGCTTCCCTCTGATTTCCATAAAACCTAAACTGGAATTAATGGTCATTTTTGGAATGGTTAGAACAGATTTCTTTACTGTTAAGGTGTTTGAGAGTGTGTCGAAAAGTACTTTGTTCACGTTCTTGTCTTGGAAATATTCACCCAAAGCAACAATTGGCGCATAGTTTTCCAAACGTCCGTTTAAGACCAACATTTCAATTGAAAGTTCAGAATCATCCAATTTTGGGACTAAATCAGCGTGTAAGTGAACTTTTCCTGTGATATGTCCCGTGAACTTTCCGTGAAGGTTATCCGAAACTAAATAATCTTGTCCGAAATTTTCAAACTTGACCATAAACTTATCTAAATCAACATTTTTGACTCGAATATCAGGTTTGAAATAAATGTGTTTTTTGTCACTTCCACTTAAATAACCTTTCACATCGAAATGTCCACCCGCTGCGTCAAAAGAAAAAGTATTGAAGTGAATCGTATGATTTTTTGCCACTTTGATATCCGACTTAAAATGATCCAATAAATGATGGTGATAATTTAAATGTGCGATGTCCAACTTCAAGTGTAAATCTGGAAAATCAAAGTCATAAATGGAAAAAACAGCATCGTGATCCACTTTCGTATTTGATTCTTTTGGACTTGGTGGTAGCTGAAAATTCATTAATTCATCGAAGTCAAAACGCGAACTCGACAAATAGACAAAATTCTCCTTTTTGCCTTTACCTTCACCTAAAAAGTATTCCATATCGGCAACAAAATTCGATTTTCCGAGCGTTCCTTTCAGCTTTTTAATGGATAATTGATCGTCTTGATAATGAATTCTTCCGCTAAATTTCTCGAAATGCAAAGGATGAACTTTCAAATTCCCTTCCAATTGCGTTAGTTGCAAATCTGTAGCTTTTAGTCCATGGTTGAACTCAAGAATGGCATTTCCATGAAGTTTTAAATTTTTGACTTCTTCATGTCGATAATCTTCGGGTACAAAACGTTCACCGCCATAGGTAAACAAATTATCGAATTGCAATAATTTAGACGTTAAATCAAAATCGATTTTGGTTTCACCATTCATTTTATCATCCAACCAAAGACTGTAGTTTTCTAATTGACCCGAAAAATGAAAATCAGATTTATCAATGAATCCAGTGAAATCAACGACTCTAAAATCTTTATCTTTAATGAAAATGTCTGCATGAAAATCGTGTAAAATGTGTGGATAGTGCTTTAGTTTTGCATAGAGATTTTCAATAAAAAACTCACCGATTGGTAAGTTAGGTGATTCTGTCATTGCTTTTGCTGAACTCAAAAATTTCAATCCTAAACTTAGATTCTCAATTTGTTCATCGATTCCTTTCACCTCATCTGATGTTTTTGTCAATTCTTCAACATCAAGAAACTTGGAAGTGATTTTTAAATCTGTTTGAACAGGAATATCTGTGTGGTGAATAATTGCGGGTAAATCGCTCACTTTTCCTGTGATTGACACATCTGATTTTCCGATTTGAAGGTTGAATTTTTCAATTACTGCCTTATGTCCTTTGAGGGTTGCTTTCATATTTAATCGTTCCAGCGGCAAGTGAAAATCCTTCGATTTGAATTTTAGATTCTCAATATCAAGTACACTATAGTAGGATTCGTTGAGTTTTTCAATACTTTTTTCGGGATGTTCAAAATCAATAATGTCGTGGAAATTCATGGTCAAAGCAACTCTCCCCGAAAGTCCTTTTAGCTCTTTTAGATTGAGAAATTTGGTAAGGTAATCTAAGTCAAAATCTGATTTCAATTTCATGTCAATATCGGGAGAATCGAAATTTTTTACCACTAATTTTCCACTAAATACACCAGCTTCGGGTTTGGCTGAAAAATTTTCCAGCTCAAATTTCATCGTGGAAGTATTTCGTGCTTTTCCATTGGTAAACGAACCCTTGAAGCCGATTTTATCTAATTTTTTTCCTGTCTCTGTATTGTCAAAAAAACCTTCTTTACAACCAAAACGTGCATTGATTGCTGGCGTATTTCCATTCAAAGAAGGACCTATCACGCTTGCTTCAAAGAAAATCTTGCCTTTATTATTGAATTTCTCAAGCGTTGCTGCCAATTCTTCTGGAGCAAGTGCAATGAATAAATTGAAATCGGGTTTTTCACCATCAAAGTGCAAATCCAAATTCATGTCTTTAGTTAAATCGATTTTACCCTTAAAGCCAAATGTCGCTTTTTCAAGTTCTATTTCCGTTGGTGCAATAACCATTTGTTTTTTGAGATGATCAATATCGACTTCTGTGTTTACATAAAAGTGTTTGCGTTTTATGAAAGACGTATCTTTTCCATCAATTATACTGAGTTCAAAGCTGGATTCAAAATCGACGCTTGTATGTTTGTTAGAAGTAGAAAATGAGGTGTTTGCTTCTGTTATGTATGCATCTACAAGCTGATTTGTAGCTTCGTTAAATTTTGTAATGTCAACGTGATCTAATTTGATTGATTGCAAATCCAAGTGTAACTCCTCTTCTACTTTTTCAACTGGCTTCTTGGATTTAAGCGCGTTTGCAATGTTAAAAGAACCATCCACGTGTTGCACCAATCTAATTTTTCCATTTTTTAATTTAATGGATTTTATCTTGTAATTACCATTGATTAAACTCATTAAATTGAAGCCAACATACACATCACCTAGGTGTAAAAGTCGATTTTTTAACTGTGCATCCTTTCCTTCAAAAATTTCCAAATCTTCTAAATCAATGGAGATGTAAGGAAAATTAGCAAAAGGAGAAACATGACTATCTTTTATACGAATTGCACCTTCGAAGTCTTCGTTTGCTTTGGTAATCAAATCTTTGACGATTTCATCTTGCTTTACGTAAACAACTGCCACAACCGTTGAAAACAACAAAGTGGGAATCAACAAAAGTAAAAGTGTAAATCTTATCCAAAATTTCTTTCGTTTGTAGAAGACTTTTTTAACCATTGATTGTTCTGTCATAAAACTATTTTAAGTAAAATGAATTTAAAATTTTGATGAAATTACAACTCAAATAAGTAATTTTCACAAAATGAAAACAAAAAAATGCTAATTGTATGAAACCAAACGACCTAATTCACGAGTCATCGCTTTATTTACAGCAACATGCTCATAATCCAGTTGATTGGAAACCGTGGAGCCAACAAGCTTTTGAGCAAGCGAAACAAGAAAATAAATTGGTTTTGGTAAGTATTGGTTATTCTGCTTGTCATTGGTGTCACGTAATGGAACACGAATGTTTTGAAAATGAAGAACTAGCAGCGTACATGAATCAACATTTTGTTTGTATCAAAGTAGATCGTGAAGAGCGTCCAGATATTGACCAAATTTACATGACAGCTGTTCAATTGATGACACAACGTGGAGGTTGGCCGCTGAATTGCTTCACTTTGCCTGATGGTCGTCCGATTTATGGTGGAACATATTTTCCAAAAGACCAATGGATGAATGTATTGAAATCGTTGGTTTACACGCAAGAAAAAGACCCTGAGCGCGTGTTGGAATATGCTGCACAATTGGAAGAGGGTGTTTCAAAAAGTGAATTGATTGCGGTTCCAAGTCCGGTAGAAAAATGGAGCGATGAAAAACTACATGAAATGTTGGTACGTTGGTCGCGCAGTTTCGATAGTTTGGAAGGTGGACCAACAAAAGCTCCGAAATTTCCATTGCCAAATAATTACCTTTTCCTGCTAGAATTTGCACGCTATTTTCAGGATGAAAAGGTTAAAAATCACGTTGAATTGACTTTAGATAAAATGCTTCAAGGAGGAATTTACGACCAAATTGGAGGTGGTTTTGCGCGCTATTCGGTAGATATGCTTTGGAAAGTTCCTCACTTCGAGAAAATGCTTTACGATAATGGTCAACTCATTCAATTGTACAGTGAAGCATATCGTTTTTTCAAAAAAGACAGTTACAAAGACTTGGTTTATCAAACGGTTGCTTGGTTACAACGCGAAATGCAAGATGAATCAGGAGCTTTTTACAGTGCTTTAGATGCAGACACTGAAGGTGAAGAAGGTAAATTCTATTGCTGGTCAAAAGAAGAGTTGCAGCAATTATTGGACGAGGATTTTGAGTGGGTGAAAGACTATTACAACGTCAATCAACGAGGATATTGGGAAGATGAGAAGTACATTTTATTAAAAACCGAAAGTGACGAATACTTTGCAAAAAAACAAAATTGGTCGTTGGAAACGTTGCGCAAAAAAGTGAATGAAGTAAATGATACTTTACTTCACGAACGCAATAAGCGTATCAAACCAGGATTGGACACTAAATGTTTAAGTTCTTGGAATGCATTAACGATAACAGGACTTTGTAGTGCTTATCAAGCATTTCAAGATGAACAATTTTTATTACTTGCCAGAAAAGCAGGAAATTGGATACTTGAAAAACAAATTACCAACGGAATATTGTACCGCAACTACGCACAAGGAAAAACGTCAATTGAAGGGTTTTTGGAAGATTATGCAACAGTAATTGAAGCGTTCATTCTATTATACCAACTAACAGTAGAGCTGAAATGGTTGGACGCTGCAAAACAATTAACAGAAAAAGTGGAGAATGAATTTCAACACGAAGAAAGTAAAATGTGTTTCTTCACAACCAAAAATTCGGAATTGATAACCCGCAAAATGGAACTAAACGACAACGTTCTTCCGGCAAGTAATTCCATCATGGCGAATAACTTTTTGTTCATGGGACACTATTTCAGAAACGAAAATTGGATAGCAAATGCAGAACAAATGTTAGCCAATGTTTACGACGGAATGGAACAATACGGTTCTGGTTATTCTAATTGGGGACTTTTGCTTTTAAGAATTCTTCACGGTGTGGATGAAATTGTTACAATTGACAATACGAGAGAAGTTCAACAATCGATTGCTTTTAATCTTAATACATACTCAGTTGCAACGTTTCATTTAGAAATTCCAAACTCAGAAAACCACAAAAGCGACGGAATTTATGTTTGCAAAAAAGGAGTTTGTTATGCTCCTGTTAGTGATGCTGATGAATTGAAAACTTTGATTTAATCTTCATATAAAAAGGGAGTCTCAAATCTGAAACTCCCTTTTGAAAAATGAAATTGATTTTAAATTTATCGTAACTAATCAGTAACTTCCAACTCAGCAACCACGAACAATGCATTAAGCACGTTTTGTCCGTTTTTTATTGCTTTGTCTGTAATAGAACGTAGGATAGCAAAGTTCATTGCTCCTTCGAAGGATTTAAACTGACCAGAGATTTTCTGTTTGACTTTC
>JBILQY010000200.1:0-5331 GCA_044372955.1 Crocinitomicaceae bacterium
AAACTCACTGATTTCAAACAACTTAACTTTTTTATTTCGCGACAATACAGGTAAAATTTGGGTGGGAAGTGAACGAGGCATCTCTTGTTTTGACCCTTACCGAACTGGTTTTTTAAGCATAGGTCCGAGTGGAAATTTGAGTAAAGGTCTCCCCTCCCCTAACGTTTGGAGCTTTGGAAGTTTAAAGAATTCAACGGATATTTTTATTGGAACCGATGTCGGAATTTCACGTTGGAATAAAGTTTCAGGTAATTTTGATCAATTCAACAGAATCATTGGAAATTCCACTAACAGCGAAACTGGAAAAGAAGTTGTTTTGAGTATTTACGCTTTATCAAAAAATAAAGTTTTCGTTGGTTCATTAGATGGTTTTTATGAACTTGAAATCCGCTCACCATTGGATTTCAAGTACAAAAAGATAGAATTTGTTCCAAAGCAATTAGCAAAAAAACATGAGCGCGTTTATGCTATTGTTCCTTTTGGTCAAGATTCGTATTTTTTAGCAACCAACGGCGGCGTTGTACTTTACAATTACAAAACGAAAAAATCAGAAGTTTTTGAACACAACCCAAAGGACAAAAAAAACACTATTTCTTTAGGAGTATGTAGGCTTATTTATAAAGATCCGTATGGAAAATATTGGTTTGCAACAAGCGGTGGTGGAATCAACTATTTGAGCGTTAAAAATGGAGAGAAAAAAATCATTCAGCATCCTTTCAGTAAAAAACTCATTCAAACTTCAAAAGATTATGTTTCAGCAATTTGTTCAGTTGGACCCAATAAATTATGGTTAGGAACCTTTGGATCAGGTTTAATTTTTGCGAATTTAGAAAACGACTATATCCGCGTTCTGACGAAGAAAGATGGCCTTCCGAATAATGTAATTTATGGCTTGCTCAAAGATGATAAAGGTAGATTATGGTTTAGTACGAATAGAGGAATCGGTTCTTACAACCTTGAAACAAGTAAAATTCATATTTATACTGAAAAAAATGGATTAGTAAGCGACGAATTCAACTCCAATGCCTTTTTCAAAACGAAAGATGGAGAAATGTTCTTTGGAGGTATTGAAGGATTTAATCATTTCTTTCCAACCAAATTGACACAAGAATCAGATAATTTAAAAGTTTGGATTACAAAGTTCAAAATTTCCAATGAATGGCTTGTTCCCGGCGATAAAGATTCTCCATTAACTAAAGTAATTTCTAAAACGAACTACTTAGAACTAGATTACAAACACCGAAGTTTTACAATTCGCTTTCATGCCAACGATTTGAGTAATCCGTTATTAATCAATTACAAATATCAATTAGTTGGTTCAGACTTAGGTGAACAGCTTTTAGGTTCAAACAACGAACTGACATTCAATGCTTTATCACCTGGTGATTACACCTTAAAATTGTATGCACGATTGGGAGACGGAAAATGGAGTAAATCACCTACTGTTTTATACCTAAAAATAAACGCGCCATTTTGGGCAAGAATTTGGTTTTGGGTAGTGATTCTATTCGTTTTAGCCTTTATTATTTTCCTCTACATCAAAGGTAGAATTGAACTTTCAAGAAGAGAACAAGTTCGCCTAGAAATAAAAATTGCAGAACGAACGCGCGAGATTAGACTTCAAAAGTCACAAATTGAGGAACAAAATAAGCTGATTGAAGATAAGCGCTTGAAACTTGAGGAGCAACAAAAATTATTGCAGACAGAAAAAGATAAAGCTGAAAAATGGTTGAATAATACCTTGCCTGCTGAAGCTGTACGCGAGCTGAAACAAAGAGGAAAAGTGAGAGCTCAATCTTTTAAAACTGTCTCTGTGATGTTTACAGATGTTGTTGGTTTTAGTAAAATTTCCGAACGTACCTCACCAAATAGATTAGTACACAAACTGGATGTACTTTTTCAAAAATTTGACGAAATCATTGAAGCTAATAAGTTAGAAAAGATAAAAACCATTGGAGATGCTTACATGTGTGCAGGGGGGATTCCAACAGAAAATTCAACAAACCCAATAGATGCTTGTATTGCTGCACTTCAAATTCAAGACTATATGTCAAAATTGAAATTTGATGCGCTTGCAAACCATAAAGAATATTGGGAAATTCGTTTGGGAATCAACACAGGACCTGTTACTGCTGGAATCATTGGAAACCTTCGATTGGCTTATGACATCTGGGGTTCTACAGTGAATCTTGCACAGCAAATGGAAATGCTTGGAAAAGCCGGTAACGTTGCAATTAGTGGGAATACCTTTCAGTATGTTGAACCTTATTTTGAAGGAGAATATGTTGGAAAAGTCACAACTAAAACGAACGTTCAAGTCGATATGTATTATGTACATCGCATCAAGCCAGAACTTTCTGTTAATGGTGAAGGACTTGTTCCAAATTCGCGTTTTGGTGAAATTGTTCGTCTTTATCACTTTAGTTCCATCAAGTATTATAAAACAGAACGTCACGTTTTAAATATTCTTCAAAAAAACCTTTCTGAAAAACTTTATTACCACTCCATTAATCACACAAGAGATGTTGTGAAAGCTGTTGAACGAATTGCACTTTTGGAAGGCGTAACAGACGAAGGTTTATTTTTATTGAAAACGGCTGCCATTTTACACGACGCTGGTTTTATTGAGCGCTACGAACACAATGAACCGATTGGCGCACGAATGGCAACTGAGATTTTACCAAAATATGGTTACACCGAGCAACACATCAAAACAATTGTTGAATTGATACATGTAACTGAAATACCACATCGCCCAATTAATAAATTGCAAGAAATTATTTGTGATGCTGATTTAGATTACTTAGGTAGAGATGATTTTGAGAAAATTGCAGATTATTTACGTCAAGAATTACGCGAAATGAATAAAATAGATAGTGATAGAGCTTGGGACAAACTGCAAGTGAAATTCTTAAACCAACACAAATATTTCACCAAAACGGCCATTGAAACACGTCAAAAAAAGAAAGAAGAAAACTTACTTTTGGTTCTAAAAAGGCTAGAACGAGACGAATACGTAGATTAAAATAACTGCTATTTAAATCAATAACTCATAAACTGCAATAAAAATTGCACGGTTTTTGAAAATGTTGTTTTAACTGTAACTTTTCAATTACTTGTCAGTCTTAGTTAAGAAACAGTAAATGAATTAGGTGTTATTTAAAATCGTCAGTTATGCTTATACTATCGTTTTTGGGGATTTTGCTTTTGTTTTTAATCGTATTTTTTTCGATTCAAATCTATATTTTTAAAAAGCAAACAAATGCAATCTTAACAGGTTTGTTTAGTCTTATAGCCATAGTTTACGGAGGATATCTTTGGATTTATTTCGGTGTAATTATAGAATATGGCACTGAAACTGAAATCATCGCTTCAAGTGCCGTATGGCTTTTTACAATAGGCGTTTTAAATGTTATAACTGGATTGTCTTTTGTATTGGTGTCGCTTTTTCGATTTGCTTATTGGTATTTTTCTAAATGGGCACTTGACAAAAAGATGACAGTAATTCTTTTAATGCTTTTTCTTTTGTAAACTGTGAGGCATTATTTAAAGCTCAAAAAAACAAATCATTAGTTGCATTCTTATTTTAACAAATGAAAAAAAAATAAAGTAGCGAAACAACTAATTTTTCTGACAGTTTTACACTTCTTAAAGCATTTTTCTGACAGCTTGTCAAGGTTTCAACAATGGCAGTATCTTTGACTAGCAAAAAACAAATTTGAAAGTTATGTCAGAAGAGAAAGATATTCAAAACGAAGAAAACGTTAATGAGCAAAATGAAAATCAAGCGGAAGCAACTGTTGAAACTCATGAAGTTGAAGAAAAGAAAGAGTTGACGCAGGAAGATAAATACAACGAATTAAACGATCGTTTTTTGCGTTTATATGCCGAATTTGAAAACTTCAGAAGACGTTCAAACAAGGAGCGTTTGGATTTAATCACTACTGCAAATGCGAGTTTATTGAAAGATTTATTGCCGATTATGGATGATTTTGAAAGGGCAATTTCCAACAATGAAACGGCAACAGAAATCGAAGGAGTAAAAGAAGGATTTACATTGATTTTCAATAAGTTTAAAAATACTATCGAAAGTAAAGGTTTAAAACAAATGGAAGCTAAAGGTCAACCATTTGATAGCGAACTTCACGAGGCAATTGCAAATATTCCTGCTGCTGACGAAACACAAAAAGGAATGGTAATTGACGATGTTGAAAAAGGATATTTCTTAGGAGAAAAAGTTATTCGCTACGCAAAAGTAGTTGTTGGTCAATAAAAAACAGAGCACATTTTTATGAGTCAAAAAAGAGATTATTACGAGGTACTAGGAATAGCGAAAAACGCTGATGAGGCTGAAATTAAAAAAGCTTACCGTAAAATGGCAATAAAGTATCACCCTGACAAAAATCCAGGTGATGCATCAGCAGAGGAAAAGTTTAAAGAAGCAGCTGAAGCTTATGAAGTATTAAGTAATGCTGACAAAAAAGCACAATACGATCGCTTTGGACATGCAGGAGTTGGCGGTGGAGCTGGATTTGGTGGCGGTGGAATGAACATGGACGATATCTTCTCGCAATTTGGAGATGTTTTCGGTAGTGCTTTTGGTGGTGGAGGAAGCTTTGGCGGTAGTCGTGGCGGTGGCTCCAGAATGGTTCGAGGAACTAATTTACGCGTAAAAATGAAACTCACTTTGGAAGAAATTGCCAATGGAGTTAAGAAAAAAATAAAAGTCAACAAACTTGTTAATGCAGAAGGTGTTACCTACAAAACGTGTACTACTTGCAACGGTTCAGGTCGTTTGACGCGCGTTGCACAAACCTTTTTAGGAGCGATGCAAACCCAAACTACTTGTCATGCTTGTCAAGGTGCTGGAAAAATGATTGATAAAAAACCTGCTGATTCAGATGCACAAGGTTTAAAACGTCAGGAAGAAGTTATAGAAATTGAAATTCCTGCAGGTGTTGAAGAAGGTATGCAATTGAGTGTACAAGGTCGCGGAAATGCAGGTCCTTTCAATGGAGTTGCTGGTGATTTAATTGTCGTTATTGAAGAAGCAGAACACCCAGAATTGCGACGTGAAGGAGAAAACTTGCATTTTGATGCAGTTGTCAATTTTGCAGACGTGGTACTCGGTGAAAGTATTGAAGTACCAACAATCAGTGGAAAAGTTAAAATCAAAATTGAGCCAGGAACACAAAGTGGTAAAGTTCTACGCCTAAAAGGAAAAGGATTGCCAAGTGTTCAAGGTTATGGCACTGGAGATCAATTTGTTCATATTAACGTTTTTACGCCTTCTAAAATTTCTAAAGAAGAGCGCGAATTGTTTGAAAAATT
>JBILQY010000201.1:0-5284 GCA_044372955.1 Crocinitomicaceae bacterium
TAACCAAAAAACGAAGAAAATGGTTTGCGAGCCTTTGGGATTTCCCAATTGATTTATCTCAAAAAATTCCTATCGCGTAATCTGGGTTAAAACCAAATGTTTTCGAAATCACAACAGATCTTGTTTCAATTTGAAATCTAACTCGTTTTATTTTTAGTTCAAAAAAAAAACGCCGAGTTGCCCCGATATTTTCAAAATTAACATACTTAGGACTTTCAAACTTTTTGAAAAACCAGTTATAAGTAATTCTTTCGTATATCGCTAATCCTTCAAATGCGGATGTTCTTTTAGAATGGGTGCATTTACCAAATCAAAACTCAACTGTCTGAGTTCATTAACTTCCATTTCTTGAATTTCCATTATCGAAATTGGCTTGTTGACATATAAACGTGCCACACCAGGACGTGCAGGACCTAAAATCTCTGATGGATCTGAAAAAAGCTTGTAGTTATTAGTAAAAGTCAATGGAACAATGGGAACGTTCAATGCTTTTGCCAACTTAAATGCACCATCTTTAAACGGAACCATTTTCGGACATTGATGATCTGGAATTCCACCTTCTGGAAAAATAACTAATGACCAACCATCGGCAACTGCTTTTGAAGCCAACATATAACTTCTTCCGGCTTTACTTTTATCACCACGAAAAACAGGAATATTTAAATTTTTGAAATAGGTACTAATAATTGGATAGGTCAAAATTTCACTTTTACCTAAAAACACAAAAGGATGTTTGGGTAAAATTGAATACATAAAAAAGATATCTAAATAAGAAGTGTGGTTGGCAATAATAACGTAAGGACCATCTGGAAGTTCATGGTTTTCAATAGTTTTGACGCGATAAAAACAAAAAATACGCATCATCCAACTCCAAAAAATAAAGAGGTAAAAACTAAATTTCTTCCACTGAGGTCGAAACAAAACAGCGAAAAAAAATGGATATAAAACGATTGCAAAAAACGCAAAAATGATGGCTATATAGAATTTCCAAATCAATCCAAACACCCCAATAATTGTCTTCATAGTCAAATATAGTAATTTCAATTAGAAACTATACGCGTTTGCATTCGATTGAAATCATTAATTTTGAAAAAAAGTTTTAGATGGCACGTATTTTAACAGGAATTCAAAGCACAGGAACCCCTCATTTAGGTAATATTTTAGGTGCGATAATTCCTGCAATTAACCTAGCTCAACAAGCTGAAAATGAATCATTTTTATTTATTGCCGACTTACATTCTTTAACCCAAATTAAAGACGGTCAACAATTGCGTTCAAACACCTACGCAACAGCAGCTGCATGGTTAGCTTTTGGTTTGGATACAGATAAAACTATTTTTTACCGACAAAGTGATGTCACAGAAGTAACCGAATTGATGTGGTACTTGCTTTGTTTTTACCCCTATAATCGCATGACTTTAGCCCATAGTTTTAAAGACAAAGCGGATCGTTTAGACGATGTAAATGGCGGATTATTTACCTACCCGATTTTAATGGCTGCGGACATTTTATTGTATGATGCAGAAATAGTTCCCGTTGGAAAAGACCAAAAACAACACCTAGAAATGGCTGCTGATGTTGCACGTCGATTTAATCTACAATATGGTGAAACGCTCATTGCTCCTCAAGAAAAGCTACAAGAAGATACGATGTTGATTCCTGGAACTGACGGTGAAAAAATGAGTAAATCTCGTGGAAATTACATCGATATTTTCTTGCCTGAAAAAGCCTTACGCAAACAAGTAATGTCAATCCTTTCGGACAGTACACCATTGGAAGAACCTAAAAATCCAGATACTTGTCATACGTTTGCCTTATATAAATTACTTGCCTCTGAATCAGAAATTGAAACAATGCGAGCAAATTATTTGGGTGGAAATTATGGTTACGGTCACGCAAAACAAGCGCTTTACGAATTGATACTAAGTAAGTTTGCTGAACCAAGAAGTAAATTCAACGCGTTAATGGCTGACACTTCTCAAATTGATAAAGCCTTAGAAATTGGTGCTTTGAAAGCAAAAGAAGTTGCAAAAGAAGTACTGAAAAGAGTGAGATCTAAGGTTGGCTATTGAAAATGAATTGCTTTTAATTTGTTACTAATGAGTTGTTTTTAAATAGCTTATGTTTGTTGTTAGCTAACGATTTATTCATTCTTATTTCTAAAATTCGTTTTTGCTAGGCTTAAAAAACAAAACCACTTTATAAATATCAAAAACTTATCTTTTTCATAAATTTATTTTATGTTTTTTAAAATTATAGTTAACTTTCAACCTGATTTAAAATTAATCGAAGTTTAAACCTTAATTGTTAAAAACAAAAAGTATGAAAAATTTATTGTTCCTATTTATTACTGTAATAGCGTTTACAGCTTTTTCACAAACGAAGACGGTTGCTGGAGTTAAATTCTCAACTACCACAAAAGTTAATGGTAAAACTTTAGACATGAATGGCGGTGGTTTGCGCGAAAAATACTGGATTGACTTATATGTCGCTGCTTTGTATTTAGAAAACAAAACAACTGATGCAGGAAAAATTATTTATGCAGACGATGAGCAAGCAATTCATATCAAAATTATTTCTGGAAGTGTAACTCGCGAGCGTTTTGTTGAATCAGTAAAAGAAGGTTTTAGCAATGCGAATCACGGTAAAGCAACATCTGAACAGATTAAAAAATTTATTGGTTTCTTCAATGAAGATATCAAAGAAGGAGATCGAATTTATTTAGAATATACCCCAAAAGAAGGTTTGGTAGTCATTAAAAACGGAACAGAAAAAGGAAAAATCGAAGGAATAGAATTCAAAAAAGCTCTTTTCTCTATTTGGCTCGGCTCCACCCCTGCTGATTCAACTTTGAAAAAGGGAATGTTAGGGAAAGGATAGATTTTAAAAGAATTAGTAAGCTGTTGCTCAAACTTAAAGTAGTTTCGAATCTTAAAGTTTAGATATATATGACACGGCGAACGGACGCAAATAAAGTTTTCTGATGATGTTTGCAAGCATTTATCTAGTAGGAGGAAATTTTAGAAAAAGAAAAAGCATTAATTTCAAATTTCCATTTCACCTCACTTCATTTCCCTAAAAAACACCTCCAACAGATTGGAAAGATTTCCGAAAGCACTAAAACTCAATTCTTGATAAGTGTCGTAAATATCATGGTAGTGTTTATTGGGTCCCATGGTATAGATATAAAACGCTGGAACTCCTGCTTCTGTAAAGAAGTAATGATCTGAATTGGCAGCAGGACCGCGTTTTTTGATTTGAGTTAAGAAATTCTTTTCCTTGTTGATCGTTTCCAAGCGTGAAAATTCCTCTGGGAAAAGTGTTGCATTCACAACTGTAATTCCTTCTTCACCACTTCCCATGATGTCGAGGTTCAACAAGAATTGGATATTTTTCAAATCTAAAGGTGGATGCGTAGTCATGTAAGATGAACCCAACAAACCAATTTCTTCACCTGCAAAAGCAACAAACAAAAGATTGTAGTTTTTTAAGCCTTTTGCTTTAAATTTTTCAGCCAAAGAAATTAACATTGCATTTCCACTTGCATTATCGTTGGCTCCTGGAAAGTAAGTTGCTGTACCCATTCTGCCTAAATGATCGTAGTGCGCGGTAATTAAAATCGTTTTTTTACTTTTTTTAGTTGCAGGGAGATAACCGAAGACGTTGCGTGCTGTGTGTGATTTTACTTTGGCATCAATTACATAAGAAACGCTTGTTGTATTTGAAACGAAGCAAGTTTTAAATGCTGATTCTTGCACATGGATAAATGGAAAATTGTATGCAGTTGATGAAACAGACCAAGTGAATTTTTTATCCGTTACTTCGATTACAGGTGTGTATTTCGCAATTTTCACCAAAGATTCTTTCACTTTTGCAAGCGTGTCACCACCATAGCCGATGTTTCTAAAAAAGAAAACTTTGTTCTTGTCTAATTTTGAAAAACTATATTTTCCTGTGTAAAGTTCTGTGACTCCTAAGGTTTGAAAATTAGTAGTATTTGTACCTTTTCCAGAGGCTTCATTTACAATAAAATCTACACCAGGAACCAATTGTTTGTCACCAATTTTTAATTCCATTTGGTTTGGAAAAGTATTTACAGGAAAAGAGAACGATTGAAAGTAAGTTCCATTTAATGGCTGTAAACCAATCTCTTGAAAGGTTTTTGCAATGTAATTCGCTGCAATTGAATCGCCGCCGTTTACATAGCCACGACCATGGAATTCAGGTGAACAAAGTTGTTGTGTGAAGTTTTTCACACATTCAGTTTGGGCAACGAGCTGAAAACTGATTAGACTAATTAGAAGGGCTATTCGCATAACGTCTGCAGATTTTCAGAATGAATTCCTCTGTTGTCTCACTCTCCAAATCCCAACTTTGATTTTCAGCCATTTGTGCCAAAATAGATCGTGCACTTGTCAAATCTCCTTGCGCATCTAAACGTTTGATAGAGCTGGAAAATTCATCACTTGACCCACCGAATAATTCATTGATTAATTGTAATTTTTCATTCAAACTAAAGGAACCAATTAGTGTATCTAAAGGTACAATTGAATAATTTTGACGAACATTTGTTTCAATTTTCTTAAGTTTTCCAGCTAACGGATGTTCTTCACCAGAACTTTGAATTGACAGAGAAATGGGCTCAACCGCAGGTGCTGTAAAAGTTACAGGTTTTTCAACAATAGGTGATTCTACAATTGGAGCTACAACTTCTGGAATTTCAGTTACGATTGGAGCAACCTCAGGCGTTTCTACAAGTGGCGTGTTGAAAACGGGAGTTGGAAATTTCACCTCGTCAAAATTACTTGTTGGAACAGGTTTTTTCTCCAACTCAATTTCTGGTTGAACATCTTCAATTGTTATGGTTGGAACTGGCTCTGTAAACAAAGAAACAGGTTCAGTGTAAGATGGTGTTTCAATTAATTCTCGCGTTGCAAGTGTTTCTTCAATAGCTTCAACTTCCTCGTTTGCATTGGTTTCAGCTTGCGTTTCTTCTTGTAAGACTTGCGTTTCACTTTCGACCTCTATTTGTTCGATTTTTGCTTGTTCTTCATTTACTGTCTCTTCAATAGTTTCATCAAACAAACTGAAATCAAACGGCGCAGCTTCAACTTCCACTGGCGTTTCCGTTGCTCGTTCCTCAATAATTGGCGCATTAAAAACAACTTCTTCTTTGTCAATTAAAGCAGTTTTTGTTCCTAAAATTGAGTCAGCGTAAACTTTGTAGCGCACAACAACTAATCTTTCGTACAATTCTCTGGATTGGTTGACCATTGTTTCTAAT
>JBILQY010000451.1:0-5272 GCA_044372955.1 Crocinitomicaceae bacterium
GACTAGATGCAGTATTTGTGGGTTTAGGTATTTCACATGACGAAGTCAAAATCCGTCTTTCAGCTTCACTTGTTGGTGAAATGGGATAATGTAGAAGTTATCATTTTACCAAAAACCACACTATAGCTTTTAACACACCACCAAAAACATAGCCAATTGAAAAAAGAAAATCAGAATTTTTTGGATTTAATGTATTTGGTAGCAAGATTCAGATTTATCAACTACAAAATAGAGGAGGCAAAAAAAGTTAGGGATGTTGACCTAAACTTAAAAATGGAGTATGATAGATTATCATTATCAATAGCATCGCGAGTTGATTCATTAAAAATTGCTGATAACCAAAAATATGGAAAGGCTACTATTAATTCCATTCTTTTAGGAGATGAATCGATTTATCCACTTCCTTTTGAAAGATCGTATTGGATTATACCCGGTTTTTTAATGGCGGGAGAAATTCCATCCTCTAGACTAAAAAAAGAAAGAATCCAAAAATTAAAGAGATTAATTCATTCAGGAGTTCAATCAATTGTCAACCTAATGGAAAGTGAAGAATTTGATTTCAACGGCAAAAAACTTGTAGATTATTCATTAGAATTACAAGAAATAGCAAATATAAACAAGGTCGAAATAACCATAAACCGCTTTGAAATTGTAGATTTAGGTATTCCAGAAAGAGCATTTATGGCTGATATTTTAACACATATTCAAACATGCCTATTGAATGAGCAGACGTTGTATATTCATTGTTGGGGAGGTATAGGAAGAACTGGAACGACAGTTGGTTGTTTTTTAGTTAACGAGGGAATATGTTCAAATAGCGAAGTGTTAGACTTCATTAATTTTTTGAAAAGGAATACAAATATTGCACTCAGAAACTCACCTGAAACATTAGAGCAGATGGCATTTATTGAAAGCTGGCAATGAAAATTTGTATTTTAAAAAAATTGTGTTTTAAGTATTGATTAATAATAATCAAATAAAATACTTTTTTTACTCGAATTAAATTAATATATTTAAATCCATCAGTTGATTTATTCAAAATCCTTCTTGTGCCAATTATAGAATTTGGCTACCCATTTTATTGTCTAATTTTTAACTAAAAGGTGAGGTAAAATATAGTAATGTCTGGTTGATGTACAAAAAGGAATATTAATAAAACTATAGAAATAAATTTTAATTACTCAATTAATTATCATGCTAAACATTAAGCTAACAAATGCTATCATCCTTGGTTTTGCTGTGGGGGATGCACTAGGTGTTCCATTTGAATTTTTAGAATCAGACGAAATAGAATTTAAGTATTCCGATGAAATGCAAGGGAATGGAACTTATGATCAACCTACAGGAACATTTTCAGATGATACTTCTATGATGTGTTGCACAATTGAAGCACTCATAAAGGATGGAACAACAGAAACCATGGCCGATAATTTCTTGAAATGGAAAAATGAAAATTTCTGGTCAGCTCGAGGTGAAGTTTTCGATATTGGTAACACCACACTAGTAGCATTAAAAGCATACGAAGAAACAGGTGATTTGACAGGTTCTTCAACAAATAATGAATACAGCTGTGGTAATGGTTCACTCATGCGCGTTTTACCTTTGTTGCCGTACACAATGAAAATGAACATGGAGGAGAAATTTGAATTTATCCAGCGAGTTTCTATTATTACACATGGACATATTCGTTGTACGATTGCTTGTTTTATTTACCTCGAGTTAGCAGAGAAGATTTGGAAAGACGATACAGGAAGTAAGAGTATTATTTATAGTAGAATGCTTCAATCTGTTGGGCCATTTTTAAGTTCTAAAGAAGAAACAAAAAATGAAATGCATCACTTTGAAAACATTTTTACAAGACCACAAGGTATTCCAAAAGTTGAGTTATCCAATTCTGGATATGTGGTTGATTCATTGATTTTGGTTTTACATTGTTTTATGAAGTACAATCGTTATGAAATGGGAGTTTGGTACGCTGTGAGTTTTGGTGGAGATACCGATACCAACGCTGCGCTTACGGGTGCGCTTTACACATTGAATGGAGGGAAAAAAGAAATACCAGAAAGGTGGTTAGCTCAACTTGCTAAAAAAGAAGAACTGATTGATTTAGCAAAACGGTGGAGTGAGTCTATTGATAAAAATCAACTAGCATGAGATACTTAACAAAATCAACATTTTACCAACTATCGTATAAAGTACAATCTAAATAATTTAAAAATTACTCACTTCAAATACTTGTGATATGGTGAACGAAATATATTTATTATTTAATAGTTTAGAAAGATTTTCTTTTCCCTTTGAAGCAAAATTAAACCACATTCCAAAAAATGGAATTTATGTTCAGTTTGAAAAAGGAGAGAAACTCAATAATATGGATAGAATAGTAAGAGTTGGGACTCATAGAGGAGACCATCAACTTCATTCTAGGTTGTTTCAACATTTTACGAATGAAAATCAAAGAAGAAGCATTTTTAGAAGTAATATTGGTCGTTGTTTTTTACATAAAGAAAGTAACCCTTATATTAATTTTTGGAATCTTCCTTTGACCTCAAAAGTTGAAAAAGAGAAAAATTTGCACCTTGTGGACTTAGAATATGAGAAGGAATTGGAAAAAAGAATTAGTGCTTATATTCAGTCTAATTTTTCTTTTGCCGTGTTCGAGGTTGAAACAAAAGAAAAAAGACATTTTTGGGAAAGTAAACTTATATCAACTTAGGCTTTTCAATCAAAACCTTCAAATGAATGGTTAGGGCATTTTTCAACAAAAGATAAAATAAGAAAAAGTGGTTTGTGGCAAATACAAGGTTTGAATAACCCGAAACTTAGAAATGATGAATTTGATGAACTAAAGAAAATTATAATAAAATAAATTAAAGCACTTAGTTTTTCAAGACTCCATACCCTCCTTCAACCAACAAGAGTAAACTCCTTTTTCGTCTTTATAGAAGTAAAGGTCATACATCCCAATGGTACAGGAGAAAAACTGTTCAGTCACAAAATCAGATAAATAAAGCGTTTCGTTTTTTGCAAGCACTTCAAAAATCGTATTAAAGAACGCCAATTTATGAATCGGAATCAGCACACAAAATAATTTTTCAAAAGCTACAATACCCATTGCATTTACTAAATTGCTTAGCATTATACCTGCAATTTCTTCACTGGCAAAACGTCCACCTCGTTGTAGTTTTTTAATAAAATGCAGTTCTGTTTTAAACAGTTTTTCATTTAACATGCCATTTAGAATGTAGCGTTCAGGAATGAAATGATGTACATTTTTTGGATGGAAATGGATGAATAATTCACTGTCTAATTCCAGTAATTCAAAAAAATGTTTTTTATCAAACGGATAATCTTCAACCACGCTATTGCGTGCATAAGTAATCGCTCGCTCAAAATAGCCTTCAGTTTTATCACTAAAAAAAGAAGTTTCAAATAATGAAAAACAAGTGTTTGGCTCAAAATCAAAATAATACAAGGGTATTCCTATTTCATTGTACTTACAATAAAACAGTTCTTCTTTTGTTTCTTTCATTTTTCTATAATTCAGTATATGGTCTAAACTCATCAATTCCTCTATAATGAATTGCCCCTTTTTCTCCTTTAAATTCCCACGTTTCTTCGTTTTGAAAACGAAATAATGTCAAAGAACGAAGCGATACATCTTTATTTGTATATACATACTTTGATTTAGGATCATATCCTAAAGCGCCCTTAAAATCTCCTCTAGCAGCATAATCAATAAACCATTCATTATTAATTTGATGGGTATCAATTCTCCAATAATCATATAATCTTAAAGGTTCATTTCCATAAATAGTACCTAATTCATCATCATAATCTCCAATTAAAACAAATGGATACCAATCATAAGTTGGTTTTGATAATAAATTATGCGCATAGACCCCATTAGGGATTATTGAATAATCTTTTTCTTTAGCTAATAATCCCCATTTCAAAATTCCTTCTCTACAAGCAGGGTGGGTTACATGAAATAAGTAGCGATTTGTTTTGATTTTTGTAATTGGTAAATAGTTCATTTTATAAAGTCTTTAAGGTGAATACCAAACCAGTCTGGCTTTAAAAAGTCAGTTTCTGGTTAAAAACTTTACAGATGAACTGTAGTGCTTATTTCTAGATTTTTCAAATATAAAGAAGCGATTTTATACATTTTATTCTTTTTTACAACTTTTTTTAAAAGATTAATATCTAATCAAAATGAATGTTTTTTAAAAAAATATTAAAAATCAAGGGTTTTCAATCGGTTTTAGAAAAAATTAAATGTAGCTCTCATTTTAAACAAGAAAATTAAATGAATAGCTCAAACCATTAAATTGAGTGCTAATCGAGATCAATCGAAAGCGAAGATAAGCGGCCTTGAATTTCTAGGTTTTAATTACTGCACTGAAACTGTTTATTTTTAAAATTTCTGCAAGAACATTTTTAAAAAATTTCAGTTTCAGAAAGGGGTTAAAATTGTTCGCAACGAGTTGTAAATAGCAATAGAACAAAGATTTGCGAACAAAAAGAAATTTAGAGCCTTGATTTTTTGTTTCTTTTACATCAAGGAAAAAGAAAGGCAAAAATAAAATATTAGCTTAAACTATTTCTCCCTCTTTAGTTTTAAGCAATTTTTCAAAAAAATTATCAAAATAATTTGGAAAATTGAAAAAAAATTAATATACTTATTTTCATCAGGTTTTAAGAAAGTTTATTGTAACCTTTTTTTGATACTGCATTAATAACCTTAGCTTTTTTTTATCACAGTAAATACAGGTTATTTTGAGTTTCAAAGACAAAAACCTTACGATAATAAATTTGGAGCTGAAATTTTGGGAAACTAATTGCAGAAACGATTAATAACCCACCTCTTTTTAATTAGAATTTTTATTGGATTTGAAAGTGCCCTTAAATTAGAATTTAGGGATTGGATTTGTATTAACTTAAAAATTAAACGTATGAAAAACGAGGATCTAGAAAAAATTGAAGATTTTGAAAAATCAATTTTGCATTACAAAAAGTTGTCTTATATTCTGTATGCTTTAATAATAGCTGAAGTCTGTATTGTAACTTACAATTATATTAATGAAGGATTATCTATGGTAACCATTGCAAGTCTTTCGATGTTTTTGTGTCTGGTTTCACTCACGAACTTATGTTTATTGTTTAAATCAAATAAAAAGATAGACAAACTACTTTTTGAAATTGTTTCTGAAATGTTAGAAGAGTTTGACTAATAACATTTTTTTAGGAGTGGAGTTTTTAGAAAATGAGT
>JBILQY010000206.1:0-5203 GCA_044372955.1 Crocinitomicaceae bacterium
TTTTGCGTACCTGATAAATACATCTAAGATACTGACAATCAATGAATTATCGTATTTTTTAATCGCTTATTTTTCACTTATTTTATTGATAATCAATTGTTTATATCATGCTTTAACGAAGTGTTGTAATAAATTGATTAATTTTAAAATTTCAAGACTCTTTAAGGGTCTTTTTTTTTGCAAATTTTTATAAAAATAATGTCGATTTATATTTTCCATTCTTTAGGTATAATTTATTCCAATAACTTTTCAGAGTAACTTTTAGGATTTAAATTCTAAATTTGTTAAAGTATTGTAATATTGCAATTATCATCAATCAAAACGATATTCATGAATAGAATTGACTTTTCTAACTATTCCTTTATAGATTTAGGTTCCGAAAACAAATCTGAACCTACTTTTGAGACGGCAGAGAAAATCATATTGAAACCAACTTATTCAAAAGTCGACACTGAAAATTTTACACATACAGCATTTCGTTCAGGATTTGCACCATTTTTAGGTGGGCCTTACGCTTCAATGTATGTTTCAAAACCGTGGACCATACGTCAATATGCAGGATTTTCAACGGCTGAAGAGTCGAATGCTTTTTACAGAAGAAATCTTGCAGCAGGACAAAAAGGTCTTTCTGTAGCTTTTGATTTAGCAACACATAGAGGTTATGATTCTGACCATGAACGTGTGGTTGGTGACGTTGGAAAAGCAGGTGTTGCTATAGATTCCATAGAGGACATGAAGGTTTTGTTTGATCAAATTCCTTTGGGTGAAATGTCGGTTTCAATGACAATGAACGGTGCTGTTTTACCGATTATGTCTTTCTACATTGCTGCTGCGATTGAGCAGGGAGTTGAAATTTCAGCTCTTGCCGGAACTATACAAAACGATATTTTAAAGGAGTTCATGGTGCGTAATACGTACATTTATCCACCAACGCCATCCATGAGGATTATCGCTGATATTTTTGAGTTTACTTCTCAGAAAATGCCAAAATTCAACTCGATTTCGATTTCAGGTTACCACATGCAAGAAGCTGGAGCAACTGCTGCAATTGAGTTGGCGTACACTTTAGCAGATGGTTTGGAATACATTCGCACGGGTTTGAAAGCAGGTCTGAAAATAGATGAATTTGCGCCACGTTTGAGTTTTTTCTGGGCAATCGGAATGAACCACCACATGGAAATTGCAAAAATGCGTGCTGGTCGTTTACTTTGGTCGAAACTGGTTCAAGAATTCAATCCAACAAGTCAAAAATCTTTGGCCTTGCGCACACATTGTCAAACTTCTGGATGGTCGTTAACAGAACAGGATCCTTTTAATAACGTCGCAAGAACTTGTATAGAAGCTTTAGCAGCTGCTTTAGGAGGAACACAATCTTTACATACAAACGCATTAGACGAAGCTATTGCTTTGCCAACTGATTTCTCAGCAAGAATAGCACGTAACACACAAATTTATCTTCAAAAAGAAACTGGAATCACCAATTTTATTGATCCTTATGCAGGAAGCCATTATGTAGAATCACTTACTTCTGATTTGGTTAATGAAGCATGGAAGCTCATTCAAGAAGTAGAAGAATTGGGAGGAATGGCAAAAGCGATTGAAACAGGAATTCCAAAAATGCGCATAGAAGAAGCGGCAGCAAGAAAACAAGCACGCATTGATTCAGGAAAAGATATAATCGTTGGTGTGAATCGATTTGAGCACGATGAAGCTTCTCAAATTGAGATTTTGGAAGTTGACAATGCAAAAGTGAAAGATTCTCAAATCAAACGCTTACAAGATGTAAAAGTCAATCGCAACAATGAAATCGTAAAAGTATTATTGCAAGAATTGGAAGATGCTGCCCGAAATTCAAATGGAAATTTATTAGAAATTGCTGTTCGTTGTGCACAAGCGCGTTGTACTTTGGGTGAGATATCAACTGCACTTGAAAATGTTTACGGTCGTTATACAGCGACTATTCGTTCAATAAGTGGTGTATATTCAAAAGAAGCTATGAAAGATGAAGATTTTGCAAAAGCCATGGAATTGGTGGAAACATTCGCTAAACTAGAAGGCCGTCGTCCGCGTATTATGATTGCCAAAATGGGACAAGATGGTCACGATAGAGGCGCAAAAGTGATTGCAACTTCATTTGCCGATATTGGTTTTGATGTAGATATAGGACCTTTGTTTCAAACTCCAGAGGAAGCGGCCCGTCAGGCAATAGAGAACGATGTACATATTTTAGGGGTTTCTTCATTGGCAGCAGGTCATAAAACTTTAGTTCCATCCGTAATTGCAGCTTTGAAAAATATGGGAAGAGAAGACATCATGGTTGTTGCAGGTGGTGTCATACCTCAACAAGATTATGACTTTCTATATGAAGCTGGAGTATTTGGAATATATGGTCCGGGAACTAAAATTTCCAAGGCTGCACAAGATATATTGCACTTACTTATTCAAAGCCACGAATAATTTTGTAAATTCGGCACAATAATTGAAAACCGCAAAGTAATAAAATTGAAAAACATGAAAACTACTTTATTATTTCGTCTGACAATAGCTCTTGTAATAACATTGTTAACAGGAGTTTCATTCGGGCAAAAACCAACTTTAAGTATGAAGTCCAATAAGCGAATTTTGACTTTGGATGAAGAGGATGATAGTCCAGGAAACAATACGGTTAAGTTAGAAGCATCCTTTGTTGAGGCTGGCACGAAAAAAGTTGCAACAGCATGGTCGATTTCAGGTGTCCAAGATAAAGACTGGGAGGTTATTGGTGGAGCATTAAATGCACCATCTGTAGAGTTAAAATTCAATAAAGTTGGGAATTATGATGTAGCCGTAGCAACAACTTACTCAGTAAAGAAAAAACTTAAAAACGGAGAAATAGAAGAAGAAGAAACAGATATCGAAGCAGAGGAAGAGGCTTACATTACCGTTACAAATAATTTGGATGAGTTAACACAAATTCACGCTGATAGTAACTTCGTGAAGCTGGTTAAAAAATCCGCTGATTATGTGATTAAACCAAAGTTTGCAGGTGACCCAACACCAACTATTTTCTTGGCAAAAGGATATTACGGAATGTATCGCAAAGATATTAAAGATGCACAAATTCAAGAACCTTATGATGAGGCAATTAATGCTGTTGCAACAGCTATAGAAATGGATCAAAATGGAATTTTCTTAACTCCAGTGCATAAAATGTGGTTAAATGGTTTTCAAACTGAAATATTGAATAATGGTGTTATTTTCAAACTAGAGGATGAAAATGGCTATCCTATTTTTTATAACGGTAAAGACCCAAATAAAAAGCTTACACTTCAAGAGGAATTAAGTGAAGGAATTGAGCAATATGCAACCATAACTAAAAACCCAATCGCAGCAAAATTTTTAGAGGCAGCTATTCGTTTTCAAGCTAAAGATTCGAAAAATGCGAATGCAATTTGGAAAGTTGAAATTCCTAATTTATTGAAATTAAAAAACATAGATAAATTTACAGAGGCAGATAAATTAGCTTTGAAAACTGGCGTAATTTTAACTGCTCAAATATTACCTGTAATTGAGAAAAACAATACGAATGCTTGTTTATTACTAAATAAATTAAAAGAATGGTTTGGTGAAGACAAAGATTTTATTGCTTTTTACGAAGGGAAAATGAATAGTTGTAAAGAACAATAATAACATTGGTTTATTGATAAATTAAAAAGGAAATCGAAAGGTTTCCTTTTTTTTTAATGAATTTTGGACATGGACAAATTAAAGCGCTTTTTTTCTCATAAATATGTTAGAAACAAGTATTCAATTACTTTTTTTGTCTTTTTAATATACTTTCTTTTTTTGGATGATATGGATATTTTTATGCTTGTCAAGCAAAGAAATAAATTAAACAAATTGAAAGCACATAAAATTGAGATGTCTATTCAATTGCAAGAAACTAAGAAGGAGCTTAAAATGCTAAACAATATTAATTCACTTGAAGCTTATGCTCGATCTGAAAAATTCTTCAAGCAAAAGGATGAAGATATTTTTGTTATAACTTATGAATAGATTTAACCCACATTGCAGGATATTTTGTTAATTTAAGTTAAATCCCTCTTAATTGTTCATTCACAATTTGAAAATGCATTTAGGGGGGTACGGAAAAATAAATTTGACTGAATCCTCACGTGTCGATTTCGTTTGTAGTATTTTTTGGTTGTTAATCTTTTCATTCACTAAAACATTGATTATGAATACGTTTTAAAATTTGTAGGGCACAAATCGGAATTGCAAAAGCGTCAAAACATTGATTTCCAACTATTTAAAAACTAAAAGTTGCAATATGGGTTAACGCTTATTCATTGATTTTTACGTAAAATAAAAAAGGCAACTTCTTTTGAAATTGCCTTTTTTTATTTTTGGTTTTTAATTCTATTCTTCTGTACCTTCAACTGGAACTAAGATACGTCCGCAATGTTCGCAAACGATAATTTTTTTCTTAGTAACGATGTCTAATTGTCTTTGAGGTGGGATTTTATTAAAACATCCACCACAAGAACCACGCATAACTTGAACAACACCAAGACCATTTTTAGCATTTTCTCTTAAACGGGAATATGCAAAAATTAAGCGAGATTCAATTTTTTTCTTCGCATCGTCAGAAGCTTTCATCAAACGATCTTCATCTTTCTGTGTTTCACTTACGATAGCGTCTAATTCAGCTTTTTTACCAGCTAAATCTTCTTTTTTCATTGTCAATCGATCAGTAGCATCAGAAAGCAATTCTTTTTTTCCTTCAATTCTGAATTTTGCTTCTTTACTTTTTTTCTCGTTCAATTTAATTTCTAATTCTTGAAACTCAATTTCTTTAGCAAGAGATTCAAATTCTCTGTTATTTCTAACATTATTTTGTTGTTCCTTGTATTTTGAAATTGCTGTTTCAGAGTCTTTAGAAGCTTGTTTACGATCAGAAATTTCTGTTTCAATTTCTTTAATTTCTTCGTTGATTTTAGCTATTCGTGTATTTAAACCGCTAATTTCATCTTCTAGATCTTGAACTTCAAGAGGTAATTCACCACGAATGGTACGGATTCGATCAATTTCAGAATCGATTTTTTGAAGTTCGAAAAGCGCATCTAGCTTCTCTGCGATTGTAGCTTCCTTCTTAGTTGCAGTTGCTGCCATGGGCTAAAAATAGTTTATCGGATTTGTATTATGTTCTGTTAAATGGATGGCA
>JBILQY010000207.1:0-5194 GCA_044372955.1 Crocinitomicaceae bacterium
CTAAATCAATTGGCAAAAGACAAAAGAAAAGAAGGAATTCTTTCAGAGGTGTTGTTTTGGCAACAAGTTCACAAGGGTGTTTTTCATAAAATTGATTTTGATCGCCAACGAATTATTGGCAATTACATCGTTGATTTTTATGTTAAGGCTTTAGGTTTAGTTATAGAAATCGATGGAAATAGCCACGATGAAAAACAAGAATATGATGCTAAAAGGCAAGCATATCTTGAGAGTTTTGGGTTAAAAGTATTTCGTTGTAGAGATATTGATGTCAAGAAAAATATAAATGCCGTATTTACAGCATTAGAGAAATTCATTATCAATGAATACGGTGAAAAGACCACCCCGGCTTTCAGCCACCCCTCCACAGGAGGGGAATTTAGTCCCATTGACATTTTAGATTACATCTATGCCGTTTTACATTCGCCAAGTTATCGAGAGAAATACAAAGAATTTCTAAAAATTGATTTTCCGAGAGTGCCTTATCCGAAAGATCAAGTTACCTTTTGGCAATTGGTAAAATTAGGTGGCGAAATCCGCCAAATTCACTTATTGGAAAGTCCGATAGTGGAAAATTACATCACGCAATATCCAGAAGATGGAGATAATGTGGTTGTTAAGCCAATTTACAAAGATGGGCGAGTGTACATCAGCGAAACCCAGTACTTTGATAACGTTCCGCAAATCGCTTGGGAGTTTTACATTGGTGGTTACCAACCTGCTCAAAAATGGCTCAAAGACCGAAAAGAACGAAAACTAGAGTTTGAAGATATTTTACATTATCAGAAAATCATTGTTGCTTTGAACGAAACAGATCGCTTGATGAAGGAGATTGATAAAGTGGTTGGTGAGTGGTGATCTAGTAATTCACCTGAATATCGTTTTTTAGTGTTACTTTCTAATCAAAAATCAGATTAGTTATTTGACAAATTGCATTTTATTTTTTAGTTTAGTGTATAAAATAAGTTTACTTGAACTAAAAAATCGATTTGTCAAAAGTAAATGAGCGTAAGTTTTCAATTTATTGTTTGCCGAGTTACCTTAAAATAGCACAATGAAAAACGAGATTATTCTTTACCAGCAGGGAGAACTTGCTGAACATATCGAAGTAAGGTTGGATGAAAATACGGTTTGGTTGAATAGGCATCAACTCGCAACTTTATTCGGAAGAGATGTGAAAACGATTGGGAAACATATCAATAACGTTTTCTCTGAGGGTGAACTTGATAAAAAAGTGGTTGTCGCAAATTTTGCGACAACCACTAAACATGGAGCAATGGAAGGAAAAACGCAAACTGTTTTTACAGAACATTATAATCTTGATGTCATCATTTCAGTGGGTTATCGAGTGAAATCTAAACAAGGCACTCAATTCCGTATTTGGGCAACGAATGTACTACGCGACTATTTACTAAAAGGTTATGCCATGAATCAGCGAATGGAAAGACTAGAAAATAACGTTGAAAATCTTACTAAAGAGGTCTCTGAAATCACACTACAACTCAAAATACAAGAACCTCAAAACCAAGGTGTATTCTTCGACGGACAGATTTTTGACGCTTATGCGTTTTTCTCAAGCATCATCAAAAAAGCACAAAAGGACATCATACTCATTGATAATTATATTGATGAAAGCACGCTCATACATTTGTCTAAAAAAGGAAAGGATGTTAAGGTTGTATTATTCACGAAATCAGTTAATCAGCAAATGACGCTCGACCTTAAAAAAGCAAACGAGCAATACGGTGGATTTGAAATTCAATTTTTCTCAAAAAGTCACGACCGATTTATAATTTTGGATGGAAATACAGTTTATCACATCGGCGCATCATTAAAAGATTTAGGAAAAAAGTGGTTTGCTTTTACAAAAATGGAAAAAGAGTCGGTGGAGAATATTCTTAGTGCTATTGGAAGGTAAACGAATAACCATCGAAATTAAATTCACAAACATGGGCGCGTTTAAATCAACGAAAAACAGTTCATTGATAACGTTCCGCAAATCGCTTGGGAGTTTTACATTGGTGGCTACCAACCTGCTCAAAAATGGCTGAAAGACCGAAAAGACCGAAAATTGGAGTTTGAAGATATTTTACATTATCAGAAAATCATTGTTGCTTTGAGCGAAACAAATCGTTTGATGAAGGAGATTGATAAAGTAACTGGTGAGTGGTAAAGAAATTGAGATAAAATGATTTACAATAAACTATCGAAAGATGAATTGCTTATTGAAATAGACAATAAATCAAAAGCTATTATTAATTTGGGAAAACAGTTAAATGCAATCACTCCTAAAATGCAAGTGTTTGATATATTATTGATTGCGGCCTTGAATCGTACAGTTAATATTTCGAAAGCATATACTTCGTTAATGAGAGATAACAATTTCATTTCTGCGGCACCCTTAGTTAGAATAAACATTGATACTTTACTTCGATTATTTGCTTCAATAATTTGTGAATATGACCGTAATACTTTTGCTTCAAAGGTTCTAAATGGTGAACTTATAAAGAAGATGAAATTACGGGGGACAAAAAGAGATTTAAGAGATGATACATTGTATTTAGAACTTGCGAAAGTTAATGGAATGAGTTGGGTTGAAGATATCTATAAAGCTGGTAGTTCTTTTATTCATCTAGAAAAAACTCATGTATTTTCTTCATTACAGATAGAAAATGATGAACAACAATTAATTAATATGACAATTGGATTTCATGATTCTTTTATTCCTGAAAGTGAAAAATTCGGTTCTGCTGTTTGGATGAATAAAATCATTGATGCAATAATTATACAAGCCCAAATTTGGATGTATGAGAAGGCTGAAAAAGTTGGATTTGACATTGAACAATTGAATAACTTATAATCATTTAAACATGAAATAGGTTGCTTCCCCCGCCCCTGATAGAAGCGGCATCCTCCGACGAAGTTTTTATTTCAAAACTTGTCGGAGATATAGCGGATAGCAGGATTAGGCGCCAAAAACTTCTTATTATTCAATCCTTTGTAGATTACTATGAATTGTTTTACAAATTCGGAGTTTCCGAAGTAATCCTAAATCTTCAAAATATCCGTAGTTTTGAATCTGTATACCAAAACGTAAAAGTGTTTACACAATGCTAAAACAAACCTTAAAAAAATATGAAAACTCTACTCATCTCCCTTTCCCTATTCTTTTTTTCATTCACGATTTTCACCAACAACACCGATGACAAACTTGGCGTGAAAGGACCTTTGGAATTCAACGCTGTAAATTTCAACTTGGCGTATTCAGACAAACCGAGCGATACGTATTACATCCAAGAATATTTACCGGAAGGTGAAAAACTGGAAAGTTTCACGCAAATGATGACGATTCACCTATTCGTGACGGATATAAAAACGAAAGATGCCGTTCAACAAAAAATCAAAGAATTAAACAAGAGAAAAAAGACGGATGCTGTTTGTAATTATGAAGTTACCGAAAGTCCAGACGGGAAAGAATTCATGCTTGACTTTTTGTTAGGTGAAAGCAAAAACGACGAAATGACCATTGTTGAATTCAACGTGTATCGCTTCAAACAAATTGAGATTTCTAACAATAAGAAAGCAATTATCGTTTATACCTACACTAAAAGAAGCTACGGAGAAGACATTACTGATTTTTTCAAAACCCTTGGCGACGACCGAACAAACTACTTAAATCAAATGATTTCAGCTGAGATTCCAACTGTGAAGATTGAGAATTAAAAATATTTTTTGACTTTTTTTACAGATTAAATAAATCTATGAAACTTCTTTTGAAATTAGTAGTTGCAGTCTTTATTTCCTTTCATTCATTTGCTCAAAAGGAAAATGTGTGCGAATCATTAAGCTATGCACTTGAACACCCATTGGAAATAATCAAACTTGATTTAGTAGGTCAAGAATTGGATTCTCTACCTGTAAAAATTGGAGAAATGGTAAATCTCAAATACTTACTCCTAGAAGATAATAACTTAAAATCTATTCCCGAATCTATTTGTAAACTCACCAAACTAATCGATTTAGGTTTAGATGGGAATCAGTTAACCGAAATTCCTGAGTGCATAGGTTCACTAATAAATTTAAAATACTTAGGACTAGACGAAAATAAATTGACAAACTTGCCATTATCAATATTGAAACTCTCCAATTTGGAGGAACTTTATTTAAATGATAATCAACTAACTAAACTACCTGATTCATTAGGAAAGTTATCAAATCTAACTTACTTAGAGTTCAGTGAAAATAAAATTACAAACCTGCCAAATTCACTAGGCAATTTGATAAACCTTGAATTTTTATTTGTTAGCAATAATCCAATTTTGACTTTCCCACAAACTATAGTTAATTTAACTAACCTAAGATACTTTATTTTTGAAAATCCAACCATCAGTGAAACAGAAAAACAGCATTTAATAAAAAATTTACCCAATTGTACTATTGATTTTACTGAATTGTGAAAATAATTTTGCGCGTGTACATCAACGAAACCCAGTACTTTGAAAACGTTCCGCAAATCGCTTGGGAGTTTTACATTGGTGGCTATCAACCTGCTCAAAAATGGCTCAAAGACCGAAAAGACCGAAAACTAGAGTTTGAAGATATTTTACATTATCAGAAAATCATTGTTGCTTTGAGCGAAACAGATCGCTTGATGAAAGAGATTGATAAAGTAGCTGGTGAGTGGTGATAAAAGTGGAATTTTTACAACAACAAAATTCAAAGTTTTAAGTTTATAAGACTAAATGAGACTAGTAATATTATCAGGCTATATAATGATGATTGCAGATTTTCTGCCTCTAATCTTTTTTGTATTTAAAAGGCATTTAATTAGAGAATACATCTACATTTTTCTTTTTTTAGCCTTTTCCTTTTTTATTCAAGTTTTAACTTTCACGCTAGTTAAATTGGGTTATCAAACTATCTTCTTTGGTTTCATTTATGACTTAATTACACCACTAGTAATCACACTTTTTTCAATCAAACTTTTTGATAAACGACTAATTTTAACAGCCTCATATATTTGCTTTACTTTGATACTTTGTTATTTATTTTTAATTCGACAAAGTTTATTTTTTCTTGTAATCTCCCATTTCTACCTAATTGCGATTGCTATTACAAATTTGTTTTCGTTTTTAAAAGAAAAAGAGATAGCCAAAAATATGCTGAATTTACATTTCAATTATTCTATATTAAT
>JBILQY010000208.1:0-5164 GCA_044372955.1 Crocinitomicaceae bacterium
AAGTAAAAACTGATCTAGAATGATGTAAAGTCCCATTACTAAAACAAACCAGCCAAATCCTTTTTTCAATTTATTGCCATCAATTGATTTTGAAATCCAGTTTCCGATGAAGATACCACCAATTGCTAAAGCGGTCACGCTTCCCAAAAGCACCCAATCCATTTTTGCGGCGTTTTCGGATAAATCTCCTGTAAAACCAATTAATGATTTTGCTGCGATAATCAATAAGGAAGTTCCAACAGCCATTTTCATCGGAAGTTTACTCAACATAACTAATGCTGGAATTATCAAAAATCCTCCTCCAGCACCAACTAAACCGGTTAAAACACCAACAACTGCACCTTCCAAAATAATCAAAGGGTAGTTGAATACTTGCTCTTCTTCTTTTTCTTCAGTTTTTGATTTCTTGTCGCGAATCATTGAAACAGAGGCTGCAACCATTAACACAGCAAACAACATCATCATTAAAATTGACTTGGTAACCATAAAATCTCCTATCGAAAAAACGTTATCTGGAATTGCAGGGACGATTAATTTACGTGTTGCAAATACAGCCACAATCGAAGGTGCACCAAAAACGAGTGCCGTTTTAAGATTGATTGTTCCTTGTTTGTACTTTGGAAATGCACCTACTAAACTACTTGTCCCCACGATAAAAAGTGAATAAGCTGTTGCCATCATTGGTTCAACTTTGAATAGATATACTAGAACTGGAACTGTTAAAATCGAACCTCCACCGCCGATTAGTCCCAAAGAAATACCAATTAATATAGATGCCAAATAGCCGAATATTTCCATTATTTTTATTTTTTGTGCAAAATTGTATTTATACTGATTCTAAATTTGTTACTTGAGTTACATAGTTTTAAAAATGATAATTCAAAACAACGTTCACTAAAAGCATATTCACTTTATTGATTACATACCTGCGATTTCCGTAAATTTCACCCTCGCGCAATTTAGCTGTTAGTAATAATTGAGCTTCTAAACCTTTAAAAACAGTTTCAAATCGATACCTTGTGTCCCAACTTAAATGAAAATAAGAAGGAACTCCATATTTATTCAAGGTGAAATTTTTAACATCTGGCAAAGCAATATAGCCTGCTGCTAATGAAGTTTTAAAAGTTGTGTTTTTGGGTTTATAATCAATTTTTGCAACAAGCGCGTGCACATCTCCAAACCCTTCACTTCTTTCTCTAGGAATAAAAGTGAAAAACGGGTCTCTCCCCCACTCTCTTGGAAATAAATAACGTCCGTGTTTTGTGATGCGATTATATGCCAATGAATAATCCAAAATTTTCGTTTTCAAACTTACCCTTCCTCCAAAAGTCATTGCTTTTGCTCCTTTTTCGACGTAAGTATGTGCTTGATCTTCATTTCCTCCAAAATTCAAAGCATCCTGACGAATAAATTGTCCTTCTGCAATAAGTCTCGTTGAAGCAGCTAATTCTTTGGTGTATTTTGCTTGAACTAAAGCAGTGTTTAAAATATTATCCAAGTAATAATCCCAAGCTTGCAATTCGAAGTTTTTTGGTTTAAATCGAGCTGAAGCAACACCTAATCCTTTTGATTCAAGATGGTCGTGGTATTCGGAACGTGCTCCTGAACTTGTTACTCCTTGGGGATATAAACCAATAGACTCGTCAACTCTAAACCATTTTGTAGTACTTCTTGGTGAAATTGCATACAAATAACCTCCTTCAAAATGCCATTTTTTTGATGGTTCAAAGTCCATCCAAAGTCCTTCAACTCCTGTTCCGCGCATTCGTCCATCTTGTAAATTCACCATTGGAGTATTCACCAATTGTCTTCCAAAAGTTAGATGCGCTTTTTTGAAATTATACTTTAAATACAATTCCTCTAAACGGTCCATATCTTTGTGGTTATTCGGATTTTCAATATCAAAAAGTCCAATTTCGTAGCGATTTACCTGACCTGTGATTGAATCAACTTCTGTCATTGAAGAGGAACCCAAATTGAAAAAATAGAAACCACTCGCAGCAAATTGAAATCCATAAAACTTATTGGATTCGTAACGCAAACCTCCTCCTCCAGCATTTGCAAAATAGTCAGTCAGTTCGCCTTCATTAATTGTTGAACTAAAGTAGTAGCGAAAGTGACCGTGAAAAGTACCCGTTTTAAAGGCATGCAGCAAAGAAGTTGTATCGTTAGTTTGGTTGTGCTTTCCTTTCCACATCGAAGGTTTATCGTGAACTTCTTGGTGTTGAGCTACACTTGAAAAAGCAATTAAAAGGAATGAAAAAATTGTAAAAAGTGCTTTCATTTGATCTTGTTATTTCTTAGCCAATTCTTGAAAAGGGCCATATTTATGCTGTTTCTCTGAAAAGTTATCTGCGTAAGGCCCAAAAGGATGATCCATTGGTTTTTTAGATTTATCTGGCCAATCTTTAGGCACATTTTTATGAGGGCGGGGCATTGATACGACATAAGCAGCAACATCCCAAGAGTCTTCGCCAGAAAGCGTTGGGTTTTCATGACTTACACCAAATGGCATATTGTTTTTAACATATTTCGCCATATTGCTAATGCGGTATAATCCAGCAGCATCGTTGAAACTTGCATCACCCCAAAGTGCTGGATAGATGAATTCTCTTCCGTGCTCATCTTTTGTTCCTTCCCCATTCGTTTGGTGACAGCTTGCACATTGGTTTTCATACACAATTTTTCCTTTTTCAGGGTCAGCAGCACGTGAAAGCAAAGTGATTTCTTTCAATCCTGAACCTGTTGCTTTTTCACCTTTTTTGACATTCTTTCCAATGTATTTGAGATAAGCAACAATCGCTTTCATTTCAGGACTATTGACACTCAAAGCTTTGCCATTTAAACTTCTTTCAAAACAGTCATTGACACGTTTTTCGATGCTTTCCATCTTTCCACTTCTCGCACGTAATTTCGGATAAGTTGAAGCGACTGAACCATAATTATTTCCAAACACTTTTGTTCCTGCGTTTAAGTGGCAATTTTGACAATTCAAACCGTTAGTTTGTTGCGAAATTGTTCCTTTTGGCCCTAAATAATAAGCAGTGTGCATGATTAATTCTTTGCCATAAATTACCTTATCCAAAAGTTTATCATCGGTGATTAAATTCAAACTTGGCGGTGTCCAATACATACTTGTTTCAGCTGTTTCGGTTGTAACAAGTGCTGTAGAATCGACTGTTTGAGGAATTAAATCTTCATCTCCTACCGATTTTAAATAATCCGTAATTGCTGTCAAATTAAGCACGAATAACGGAATGAGAACAATTAAAACTGAAAGTACAATCACCAATCGCATCAAACGACGAACAGCTAATTGTAATGCTTCAATAATTGGATCTTTTTGATTTTCCATACTGAAAATTGTTAACTAGTGAGGAAGATAATCCTTGATGATACCGTAGAAAAAAGTTCCTACCATTGCAAAAAGAATCACGATTGAAAAGCTTAAAAATCCATACCCAAGGTTCACAACCATTGGCCCTGGACAAGCACCACTCAGTGCCCAACCCAAACCAAAAATTGTTCCTCCCAGCAAGTATCTAAAAATGGATTTATCTTTTGGATAAAAAGCGATAGGGCTTCCAGAAATGTCTCTGACTTTGAATTTTTTAATTAAAAATACACCAATCACACCTAGTACTACAGCTGTGCCGATAATTCCATACATGTGAAAAGCTTGAAAGCGAAACATTTCTTGAATGCGATACCAAGAAAGCGCTTCTGACTTTGTCATTACAATTCCGAACAGAATTCCAACGACTAAAAATTTTATAAATTTCATTTGTTATTCAATTAGAAAATAAGTGGGAAAATCAAATAAGTCATTGCAAGTCCGCCAATAAAAAAGCCAACTACAGCAATGAGGGATGGAATTTGTAAATCAGAAATTCCGCTGATTGCGTGACCAGAAGTACAACCGCCAGCATAACGAGATCCGAAACCAACTAAAAAGCCTCCAACTGCTAAAACAAGGAAGCCTTTTAGGCTAAAAACTGCTTCCCAACTGAATAATTCCTTTGGTTGAATTCCTTCTGGAGCACTAAAACCAAGTTTTTGCAAATCCTCAATCGTAGTAGCTGAAATTTGAACAGCCTCTCCTGTGCTTAAAAACTCTTTAGCGATGAAACCACCGAGAATTGCACCAACTAAAAATACCAAGTTCCACGTTTGTGTTTTCCAATCAAAGTCAAAAAATTTCACCACTTTTCCAGCACCCGCAATACTGCACATAGTGCGTAAATTGGAAGAAAAGCCAAATGATTTTCCGAAAAACAAAAGAATAAACATAATGGACGAAATGACGATTCCTGAGAACCACCATGTCCAGGGTTGCTTAATAAATTCTATCATAAGTGTTTTTTAATTTAAGTGAAATGAAATAATGGGTTTATACAAGTGATTGATTAATTTCTCTGTTGCACTTGAGTGAAAAAAGCCACCTTTACCGTGTGTTCCGATGCACACCAAATCCATGTCTATCATTTGGTTAAAGTGAATGACTCCATTCTCTACATCTGTGTCTTTAATCACGTGTGTTTGAATATTTTCTAGTCCGTGTTCTTTAGCGAAATCGTGCATGTTTTTTTCAATTTTCTCTGCATCCATTCCTGTTCTAGAAATTTGTAGTAAGTGTAACTCAGCATTAAAATCTAAAAGAAAGCGTTTCAATAAATACAAATCTTGGTGGTGCTTATCTTCAAATTGATGCACCAACAAAATGCGTTTTATCGCTAAATCAGAACGATTACACATCAACGATAAAACAGGAACTTTTGATTTTCTAGCTACAATTTGTGTTTCAGAACCAGCTAATCTTTCAAAAAAACCTGTGGCTCCTTTTGTTCCCATTGCAATTAAATCAAAACTATGTTTTTCTGCAAAATCGACAATCGTTTCATTCGTTGCACCGATTCGAATATGGGTATGAACCTCTTTTCCAAACTCATCTTGAATATGACGCAATTTTTTCGATGCCATATCACGTTGCACAGTTACGTATTCTTTATCAATTTCTCCACAAGTTGTGATTTCTCCCATATCGCTAATTGTCACAGTATCTGGAAAGTTCATTACGTGTAAAAAATGAACTTCTAGCTCGGTTTGTTGACGGATTTTATCGACTAAAATAAACGCATATTCTGCTTGAATGGAAAAATCGGTT